>JAUXGV010000168.1 GCA_030621915.1 Flavobacteriaceae bacterium | reverse complement strand
TAAATTTCATTAAATTTAACTATTAGAATATTAAAAATAAAATAGAATAATGAAAATAATTAAGTTGTATTTGAGGTTGGGGCTAGGAATTGGTTTTTTATCTGCAGTGGCTGACAGATTTGGATTTTGGCCAAGGAAAATTTCGGTATGGGGCAATTGGGAAAGTTTTTTAGTTTCTACAAAGAGTTTAAACCCCTTTATTCCAGAAAGCCTGATACCAATTTTGGGAGTTATGGCCACAGCTGCCGAAATCATATTTGGGATATGTTTATTGGTTGGATTTAGAACACAATTGTTTGCGAAATTAAGCGGCTTTCTTTTACTTGTTTTTGCATTGACCATGACATTTTCATCAGGCATTAAAGGAGCTTTTGATTATTCTGTTTTTGCAGCTTCAGGAGGTGCCTTTGCATTGGCTACTATGAAAACTAAGTTTTTAGAAATAGATAGTATAATTTCAAAATAAAATAGATAAAAAATTTATTCTTGACAATTGGAAAAATAGAAGAATCTAATAAATCAATGGACTATCTTGTCAATAATAAAGATTTAATAATTTAATATATCGATTATTCGTTTTGTATCATAAAACGCCCGTCACCCTGAACTTGTTTCAGAGTCTCATTAGATTAACCTAAAGATAGGAGATGCTGAAACAAGTTCAGCATGACGAAAAATACATTAATATGACAATAAACGGATATACAATTTTAATATTATTGATTGCCATGTATGTCGAACAGTATCTTAAAAGAATCAAATATTCAGGAGATTTAATTCCAAATTTTGATTTGCTAAAGGAATTGCATAAAACCCATCTTTATCATGTTCCTTTTGAGAATTTAGACATTCATTATCAAAGGCATATTGAACTTGATTCTGAAAAAATTTACAAGAAAATAGTGCTTAATAATAGGGGTGGATTTTGCTATGAACTTAATGGTTTGTTTTATCAGTTATTAAAAAAGTTGCAGTTTCAAGCCATCTTAGTTTCAGTCAGAATTTTTAAAGAAGAAATAGGGTATACACCTGAATTTGATCATTGTGCCATAATTGTTAGAATTGATAATAACGATTTTTTAGTTGATATAGGATTTGGAGAGTTTATTTTTGAGCCTTTGAAACTTGATTTTAATCTGGTTCAAAAAGACACAAATGGTGAATTTTTTATCGATCAATATAATAGTCATTATCGGGTAAATAAAATAATTGAAGGCCAAAATTATCCAGCTTATATATTTAAAAAGAAATCGAGAGATCTTTCAGAATTTAAAGATAGGTGCAATTTTCAGCAATATCATCCGGATTCGCATTTTAATACAAGGAAAATGATTAGCAAACCAACTAGAAATGGGAGAATTACAATTTCTGGAAACACGATAAAAATCAGAGAAAAGGATGAGGTGACTGAAAAAAAAATTAACGATGAATCTGAGTTTATTAAACAATTAGAAAATTTATTTAATACAAACCTGAATTTGTCTTAAAATAAGTTCAAAGTAAATCTTTATTCTGATAGATTTGGGCAAAAAATATAAGAGCCAATAATATAAGCTCCAGTCTAAAGTCTAATTAATCCTTTCACCATTTTTAAATTTCAGTTCGGCAAGTGCTCCTCCATTTTCAGCATATTTTTTGAAAACACCATCTCTAACGCCATTTTTAAAAATTCCTTTTTCGAGAAGCATCCCATTTTCATAAAATATTTCAGAAGAACCATGTTGGATTCCTTCTTTAAATTCCCATGAACTTTTCAAATGTCCACTTGGATAATACATTTTAAATTCACCATTCTTTTTCCCATTAGAATAGTTCGATTTTACATATAAAATACCATTGTCGTAATATTCATATAGGAATCCATTTAAATAATTATTTAAATAAACAGATCTCCCTTTTAAAACACCATTATTGTAATAACTTTCAAAATCACCTTCCTTTTTACCTAAAACGTAAAATTCCTTGCTTTTAAGTTTTCCATTTTCATAGAACTTTTCAATTTTGCCATCGTAAAGTCCATCCCTATAATATCCTTTACCCTCAAGATTTCCCTTTTTATAGTATATTTCGAAGTAGCCATGATATTTGCCATTTTTGAATGAAGCCTTTAGACTCAATTGTCCATTTTCAAAAAATTCTTCAAAAACACCATGATGTTTGTCGTTTTTAAAAACAGTTCTTCGCTTTACGCGACCATTTTCATAATAAGACACGTATTGACCATCCTTTTTACCGTTCTTAACATTGTACTCGAGTTTTTTGCGAACATAATTTTCGTAAACCACTCCATCAAGTGCTTTTCCTTCAGCAAAAATTAAATTTTCTCCGTCAATGTATCTTTTTTCAATTTCTGAAGTTGTCACCGAAACCTGACCCAATATTGCATTAATTGTTATCAGACTTGGTATTAAAATACTAGCCAATTTGTTCATCCCTATAACCGTTTAACCGTTACAAATGTAACAATTCGTATGAATTTCGCTATATAAACTTGATTTTTGTTGAAAATAAGTAGCCCTAAATATGTTAAATAGGATAAAATTCATTTATTTTTAGCTGATGAAAATAGTCAAGAATAGAGTTAATACATTTTTAATAGCTATCCTTTTTATAGGATTGGTTCACTCGATTTTCGGGCAGGAAATTCAGTATACTACTGAAAGGAATATTCATTATTATGATGAGTCCATAAATCAATCAGATATTTATATAAAGGAGCGATGTGTATTGGACATTTATTATCCGAAAAATTCTAAAAACTTTTCAACCATAGTTTGGTTTCATGGAGGTGGATTAACGGGTGGAGAAAAGAATATTCCGCGGGTATTAATGAAACAAGGGGTTTGTGTTGTGGCTGTTAATTATCGTTTATATCCAAGGGTTAAAGCACCTGTTTATATTGAAGATGGTGCCGCAGCTGTGAGTTGGGTGTTTAATAATATTGAAACTTATGGAGGGAATTCATCATTGATTTTTGTTTCAGGTCATTCAGCAGGAGGATATTTAGCCAGCATGATTGGCTTGGATAAATCTTATTTAAACAAGCACAAAATTGACGCAAATAATATTGCAGGATTGATTCCATTTAGTGGACACACAATTACTCATTTTACAGTAAGGGAAGAAATGGGGATTCCCGGAACTCAACCTATAATTGACAATTTCGCACCTCTTTATCATGTTCGGGCTGATGCACCTCCTTTGCTACTTATAACGGGTGATAGAGAATTGGAGTTGTTAGGGCGATATGAGGAAAATGCTTACCTAATGCGGATGATGAAAGTCATAGGGCATACAGAAACTAAAATTTATGAGATGGATGGATACGGACATGGAATGACAGCTCCGGCATTTCCATTGCTTCTTAAAGAAGTTGAACGAATTAGCAAAAGGAATAGAGAATGAAAAAATTAGATTATAAAAAAGAATATGCCAAGTATTATAAAGTATCATCAAAAATTGTTGAATACGTTGAAGTACAAGATATGAACTTTTTAATGATTGATGGAACAGGAGATCCAGGCGCTTTGAATTATAAAGAGGCCGTTGAAGCATTATTTGCGCTTTCCTATACCCTCAAATTCATGATTAAGAAAAGTGAAATACAAATTGATTATGGGGTAATGCCATTAGAAAGTCTTTGGTGGGTTGATGATATGAGTAAATTTAGTATTGACAAAAAAGAAGATTGGATTTGGACAGCTATGATTATGCAGCCTGAAATTGTTACAAAGTCATTGGTTGAATCTGCTATTGAACAAGTTAAAATTAAAAAGAACCCCAAAGCCCTTTCAAAAATTAAATTTCGGGGCTATCAGGAGGGGAAGGCTGCTCAAATTATGCATGTCGGACCTTTTTCGGAAGAAGGTCCAGCCGTTCAAAAAATTCATGATTTTATATCAGATAATAACGGCAAACTAAAAGGGAAACACCATGAAATATATCTTTCAGATATTCGAAGAGCTGCTCCGGAGAAATGGAAAACAATTATTCGACAGCCCTGCTCATAAGAACCCGTTAAAAGGGTATTATTTTAACCCTAAATATTTCTCTATCTTTTAATACTCTCAAATTTTCTTCAGAATATTTCTGTTTTTCTAAATCAGGATATTGACTAATAAACCTATTCATACTATACTATTTACTTCGGCCCACAACATCAAATTACCAATTCCACGGGAATCAATTCTAACATGATAGCCGTTCTTTTGTAACAGGTTTATTTGTTAGAAGATAAATCTATGAAAACAATTATTGAACTTACTTGGTTCTTGTAATAAATTCATTTTTTATCCAATATTTAAAATCCCCTGTCAAGCCAAATTCCTTTTTAACCGCATTGATATCTTTGATAACCCTAAAATTGTTTTTATTCATATATGAGAACATTTTGTATAAATCTTTTCCCATAAATATAAATGTTAGAATACCTGGTAATTTTTTATATTGAATACTTGTGCCCAATACCTCAGTAAATAACCCAGCTACCTCTTCAACACTCAGTTCATCAGTTGCAATTGAAATTATTTTTTGTTTATAATTGCTGAGATTAGAACATATATGGGCTACAACTTTGCCAATATCATTGATAGCAATATGTTGTTGAACGACGGTTTTATTTAATGGCGACATGAAACTACCCTTAACGATTCTTTTCGATACATCAGGGATTAAGAAATTTTCCATAAAGGAAGCTGGTCTTACTATGGTATATGAGATTCCTGTTTTTTGGATGAATTTTTCAATCTCATGTTTACTGTCAAAGTGAGGAACACCAGTATTTAAATCAGCACCTAATACTGAGGAATAAATCAAATGTTTGACGCCCTCTTCCTTATGTGCTTCAATAAACCGTTTGGCTTGTTGAATCTCCTTTCCATACCCATGTTCAAGGGACTGCATCAAGAATGTCACATCCATAGCATTCAAATGATTTTTAAAAGTAGAAACTTGATCCAAATCGCCCTGGACCAAACGAACTCCGAGTGATTTCAATTCAATTGCCCTTTCTGTATTTATGTTTCGTGTGAGACCATAGACTTCAAAATTATGAAGTAATAAATTTTTGGCCACTGCCATTCCTTGCTGACCGGTAACACCGGTAACCCAAATTTTTTGCTGTGTTTTCATAGGATTTGGTTTTAGAATTATTAGATATTTCTTTTTAGACAAAATGATTCAATCAAATATTGTCGATCTAAAATGAGCCTTGAGGTTGCTTTATATTTGCAGCACAAAGTTTAATTATTTCGGTAATTCTTTTTTGTTGCGTCGCTTCTCTTTTAGCGGCATACAACCAATACAAATAGCTTTTTCGATACGAAGGTGCAAAGTTTTTGTAATTTTCAAAGGCTTTTGGATTAGCATCAAAGGCTTCTTTCAAATTTTGAGGAATGACTTCATTATCTATGTCATTCAAAGCATCCCAACTTCCGTTTTCCTTGGCAATTTGTATCATTTTTAAACCGCTCTCATGCATCAATTTGACTTCAATTAATTTTTCCACATAGGTTTTGTTTAATTTACTCCAAACACCTTTTGGTTTACGGGGCGAAAAATATTGCTCTCTTCTTTCATCATCTAATCTCTTTACCTTAGAATCGATCCAGCCATAGCATAAGGCAACTTTAACCGCTTCTTCCCAACGCATACTTGGCTTTTCTGAAGCTACCTTGTAAAAAATCAAATAAACTCCTATTTCTTTATTATGATTTAAATGCAACCATTTACGCCATTCAAGATCTGTTTTAAAGTAATGTTGTTTATGTTTCATTGATTTTTTTTGCTGCAATAAATTTTTAACTATTTTCTTCTGATAGAGACAATTTTAATAGGGTTTACCAAATATTGTGAGGTGTCTTTTTTCTTTTGGATGGCTCTAACCACATCCATTCCTTGGGTTACTTTCCCAAATGCTGCAAACCCTTGCCCATCGGGATTGCGTTTACCCTCAAAATCCAATTCGGGTTGATCACCGATACAAATGAAAAAACTGTTGGTGGCAGAATGGGGTTTATCTCTGGCCATAGAAATAACACCATCCTTATGTTTGATACCGGTTTGTTTGGTTGTTTCTATTTGTATTGGAGAAAAGTCATTTGACTCATCCATTAAACCTCCTTGAATAACCTCTATTTGAATCTCTCTATCAGATTCATTTTGAGGATTACATACTCTAAAGAAAGTTGCCTCATCATAGATGCCTGCATCTACATATCTTAAAAAATTAGCTACAGTATTAGGTGCTTTTTCTGGGTATAACTCAACAAATATAGAACCTTCAGAAGTTTCTATTTCGCAGTTGATGGTTTCTGTTTGACAACCAATTAGTAGAATGGATACAAAGATTAATAAAAGTTTTAATTGACTATGTTTCATCTAAATAGAGTTTGAGAATTTTTCTAAAGAATTTAATCATGTTGTTAGTTCATGGTTGTAGCTTGCTGGAATTAAATCAAAATTTAGCTATTTTCAATGGGCTTTAATTATTCCTTGTTATTCTCATCCTTTTTAGATTTTCGATAGGCAATTACCAATCTAACACC
>JAUXGV010000252.1 GCA_030621915.1 Flavobacteriaceae bacterium | reverse complement strand
TGTTTTAGATTGGGACAACGATGGTGTTTATGATATGAATGATGATGATGATGATAATGATGGAATTACAGATACCGATGAATATAATGGACTACCGCCTTTAGTTGATTCCGATGATCCATTTGGACCTGGTTATGACCTTGATGGTGATGGAATTGCCAATCAATTTGATAATGATTCCGATGGCGATAATTGTTACGATGTAACAGAAGCTGGTTTTACTGATAATGGTTTTGGAATGTTAGGTAATGCTAATCCACCAACTGTTGGTGCCAATGGATTGGTAACAAGTGCCACTAATGGCTATACCGCACCTAATGATTTAGATGGTAATGGGGTTCTTGATTTCTGGGAAGCTGGTTCTTCAGCTTCTATTACAACAGAACCTTCAGATCAGGATTTTGTTGATGGTGGAAGTGCAACTTTTACAGTAGCTTCAACAGGCGATACTTATCAATGGGAAGAAAGTACGGATGGCATTAATTGGACGGTTTTGGCTGATGATGCAAAATACAGTGGGACAACAACAGCTAGTTTGATGGTGTCAAATTTAGTGATAGCTGATTATTTTTCAAGTTACAGAGTAATAGCTTCTAATATTGCTTACGCTTGTGATCTAGGTGCAACTTCACTAACTGTAACTTATAACACACTTACTGATACAGATGGTGATGGAGTATTTGATATCGTAGATGTTGATGATGATAATGATGGGATTTTGGATACTGTTGAAGGAGATGTAAGAGATACTAATTTGAATGGAATACCAGATAGACTAGAATTGGATGCTGATAGCGATAGTTGTGCTGATACTGTAGAAGCAGGTTTTACAGATCCTGATGGAGATGGAATATTGGGTACTTCTCCAGTTACAGTTGATGCTAATGGTCAGATAACTGGTCAAGGTGGCTATACAACACCAAATGATTTGAACAATAATGGGGTATTTGATTTTCAGGAAATCGGAGCACCTTCTGTAATTGATAATCAACCAGAAGATGCTGAAATTGCTCTTGGCGAAGATGCAACTTTTGAGGTTTTAGGAAATGCAACTTATTATCAATGGGAGATAAGTTTGGATGGTGGTACAACTTGGACGGCCTTAGTAAATGGAGATGGCTATGACAGTTTTGATGGGGTAAATACTAATAGACTAAGAGTTAACGAGGCATATGGCATGCTCGAAAGTAGTTTATATAGGGTAGTGATGAGTTCTCCGGATTATGCTTGTGATCCAAATCTCACATTAATTTCAGATGAGGCTATGTTGATGTTTAATACTGAGATTATCCCAAGTGGGTTCTCACCAAATGGTGATGGAGCTAATGATTTATTTGAGGTTCCTGGTTTAGATCAATATCCTGATTTTAGAATAGATGTATTCAATAGATGGGGTAGTCAAGTTTATTCTTATGATAATAATGGAAGTTTAAACCCTGATTGGTGGGATGGTTATTCTTCTGGAAATATGACGCTTGGAGATAAAAAAGTACCCGTAGGGACCTACTTCTATAATATCTATTTTGGTGATGGCACGGAAAGCCCAGTGAGTGGTTGGGTTTATGTAAATTATTAATATTGAAAATAAAAAGGTAGTAAGAAATTTCTCTCTGCCTTTTATATAATATATTTATTAGTAATCAGTTATATATTAAGTTTTTTAATAGAAAATTAAATAGATGAAAGCTAATGAATTGACAGTAAATCTGTCAGCTAATTAAAACGTAACAAATGAAAAAAATAACAATCTTCTTAGTTTTAGGTTTTCTATTATATTTTACTGATAGTTCTGCTCAACAAGATCCTCAGTATACGCAATATATGTATAATATGAACGTTGTAAATCCAGCTTATGCAGGATCACGAGGGACATTGAGTTTAGGCTTTTTAGGCAGAACGCAATGGACCAATGTAGATGGAGCACCTAAGACTTTAACCTTTGATGCCCATGCACCTGTTGGAAGAAAAGTTGGGATGGGATTTTCTGTTATCGCCGATGAGATTGGACCGGTAAAGGAGCAAAATATATATGTTGATTTATCTTATACAATCACCACATCAGATGTTGGAAGATTGGCCTTTGGATTAAAGGGGGGTATCACCTTACAGAATATAGATTTATTATCAGTTGTATTACCACAAGATCCAAATGATCCATTGTTTCAGGACAATGTAAATGAGACCTATCCAAATTTTGGGGCAGGGGTATATTATTATACAGATAAGTTTTATGTAGGATTTTCTGTTCCCAATATTTTGAAGTCGACACATTTTGAGAAATCAGGAGGTTATATTACAGAGGCATCAGAGGAGATGCATTATTTTTTAACCAGTGGCTATGTATTTGATTTGTCGGGTACTTTAAAGCTCAAACCCTCGGTTATGTTAAAAGGAGTAGCAGGCGCACCGGTATCGGTAGATATTAATGCCAACTTTTTGTTTTATGACAGATTGGAAGTTGGAGCAAGTTATAGGATAGATGACTCGGTAAGTGCCTTGGTTAACTTTGCGATAACCCCTGATTTCAGAATTGGATTTGCTTATGACCATACCATATCAGACTTTTCAAATGTGAACCCTGGAGGTTCCTATGAAGGTATATTATTATACGACATTGATTTTTCAAAGAAAAATTTAAAATCACCTAGATTTTTCTA
>JAUXGV010000150.1 GCA_030621915.1 Flavobacteriaceae bacterium | reverse complement strand
CCTTATAATTATGATTTTGTTCACTATGATTCGCCGGATGAACGAGGAATAGATGTTGCAATCTTATTCCAGAAAGAACATTTTGAATTAATAAATTCTGAAACATATACCTTGTATTTAACCGATGAAAAAAATAATCGGGATTATACGCGTGATATTCTACTTGTTAAGGGAAAAATATTCAATGAATTGGTATATATCATGGTTAATCATTGGCCTTCAAGAAATAAAAGAATAAACTATTCAGATAGAAAAAGAGTAAAAGCTGCAAAATTAGTACATAAAATTATAGAAGATATTTATTTAGAATGTAAAAACCCTGATATAATAATCATGGGTGATTTCAATGATCAGCCCAATAATAACAGTATAAAAAATCATCTAATGAAAGATGATCTTTTTAACCCAATGGAAATCTTGCAACAAAATAAAAAAGGGTCGGTAAACTTTAAAGGTAAATGGTATTTATTCGACCAGATAATTTTGAGTGCATCCTTTCAAAATGATTCTTTAAATAAAATAAAATACAAGGGTGTTGAAATATTTGACGCATATTTTTTACAGGAAAAATCGGGTAAAAGAAAGGGGTCTCCTAAACGAACTTATATTGGAAAATGGCATCAAGGAGGGTTTAGCGATCATTTTCCAGTTCTAACTTATTTTCAAAAAATAATTAATCTTAATAACCCATAATTTTTATATTATCAATATCATAAGTTGTGGTTATTCCTGGATCTCCTCCTTGATATCTAAAAGCAATATGCACGTTCCCGGGCAAGCAATTTAAACTTACATTGCCAGATGAGACGAAATCATTGTCAAAACTATTTGAGGGTCCTACAGAAACTTCAACATCAAGTTGTTGCCATGTTGCATCGGTAATGTTTGATTCTAAATTTGTGGAAGCCCAAACAGTAAGTATAGTGCCATTATCATAGGTTGCCTTAGTATCAAAAGTTAGTATTTCGTTATTTGAATTTTCTAAATTTATGGCAGGTGTTATCAACCAAACTTCCAGTGGGGTTTCAGCTGTATCATAAGCCGAAATTTGCATGGACACATTACCTTGACTAGATCTTTTATTATATGTTTCATTTCCTAAATATAAATTTTCATTAGTCCATCCCAAACTTTCCAATTCCTTTGTTTTATTAATTTCCTGGAAATTTTCAAAAAATATAATTTTAGAGCCACTTAAACTTTCTGAATTACAATTCAAATAATCAGGGTCACACCTTTTTTCTTCAGTAAACACAATATTGGAAAGATTATTTAAAATTAATACATACTTTTCTGCATAGAAATCTTTCGTTAATACCGCTTCTATTTTTCCTTTTTTAATAGGAATCAAATTTGATTTAAAATCCGAGAAAGTACTGGTACTTAAAGTTGTTGATAATAGATTATCACATTGAACCAAAATTCGATCTCCATTGAATTCATCAAATTTTTCTCCTCCGAATGTTCTTCCAATTTCATCATCTTTGAACTGAATATTAGAAATTTGAACAAAGTTATTCAATCCGTTTTCAGAAAAATTCTCAAGGGTGATTTTTTTGGGTACAATTGTTTTTGTTTGAGTAGAGCGAATAATAAATTCGTCTAATAAGTGAGCTGGAATATTCTCAACATCATTCCTTGAATTGTAACCTATTTTATATTTACCTTCATCATTACTTACACTCAAACCTGCCATTTGAATAAATATTTTTCTCCCAAAATTATATTTAGTATAGTATGACTTTAAATCAATCAATACTTCTATACCCGAAGTTGGGTTTTCATAATTATCTTGAATCACTAAAACTTTATAAAAACTCCCTGCTTCATCACTGGAAATAACAAATCCTTCAATAATTGTCTCGTCGTTTGAATCAAATGTATAAATTCTTTTTCCTGATTGCTCATATGCACTTTTAACAGCTTTTATATCTGAATTTGAATTTATACTTGATTCCTCATCTTCAAAGCCAGGGGTATCAAAATCATCAACTTGGACACATGAGAACATGATTATTCCTATTAAACAATGTCTGCAAATAATATTGATTCTTTTTGTAATCATTTCTTATTCCTTTAAATTCTCAAATATATGGATGCATAAAAAGTAGTACCATATCCAAGCCAATATTTTGGCCCAAACAATGGTAAATCTCTTTCTTTATCTTCCAGTAAATTATTATAATTTACATTTCTGGATTGTTCATATCCCCCTGTAATATATTCTGAATTTAAAATATTACTCACATTGGCAAAAAAACCTAAATAATATTTATTCATTTTCCATGACTTTCCTCCTACCATATTTATAAGATAATAAGAATTAAATTTTTCTTGCTTCAATAATTCACGAGCAATATCCTCGTCAAAATCATTAATAGGAAGTCCATCACTGTCTTTTAAAAAATTAGAGGTTCGAGTAATCGGAGCAACATTTATGTATGCATTGGAAAAGTGATTTATAGTAGCTCCTATCCACCAATATTTTGGACTGCTATATTCAAGTCCTATTGAATAAGCCTTTTGAGGGCCTCCTGATACAAAGTAATTTTTAAGATATGACTTACCATAATTCAATGGTTCAGAAATTCCATCTGACGTTAAATAAAGATTAGGATTATTGGCATATATCGATTGACCGATTGCAGCAGCTCCTTTCAATTTAAAGCTGGATACCAAGGGAATTTCAAAACCTAATTCAATTCCCATGTTTTGTTTATCAATATCTGTTAATACCTCTTGAACAAATGCAGTATTTTCAGTATTGTTTAATCCCGTAAGGCCATCAGCAAAATAGAAGGAGATATGGGTTTGATCTTCCAAATTAATCCAATAACCGGTAAATTTTAAATTAATTCTGGGATGCCTTAAAAAATAACTCATGTCAAAAGAAATGAATTTTTCATTTGTTAAACTTTTAACTATATCGTTATTCTCACGCATATTTGAAAATGAGTTTTGTAAAGTGGGTGCTTTGGTTAAATAAATTCCGTTTGCCTTAAAAATATGTCGTCCGGAAAATTTATATGTATATCCCGCTTTTATTCCAAAATTTGAAAACCTTAAATCATCACTATTTCCTAAAGATCGATTTCCTGGAAATGACCCATTTTCATATAAACCTGTTCGTTGGTAATTGGTATTTGAATAATGAAATGAGACATAAGCATTCGTTTTTTTAGAAGCATATAGAGCTTGTACAAAACTCTCAATAACTGAGGCGTTCAATATAAAATTGTATTTAAACCTTTCATTATTAGTAATCAATCTATTTGGGTTTTGCAAATCATTTTGTGCATCCTTCAAATCATCGCCATAAACATTTATGTCCAAAAATTTATCCCCTCCTAAAAGATCTTGCATAAATGCATAGTTTTCAGATCTTAATTTTTTAAACCCTATAGCTCCATTAACCGTGAATTTATTATTAATAGTAGCATTCAAAATCGAATTAATGGATATCTGACTATCATCATTTCTGTCCTCATACAAAGCATAAATGGTATTACCTCCATTATTCTCAGCATTCTGATTGGCTGAATATAAATCTGTCCAGTTTATTTGTCCATTTTTCAAAAATTCTTGTTCTGCCAAATAAGCATTTGCATAATCAGGATTATCGGGATCCCGTAAAAAATAACTTGGTAATTTTTGATAGTAAGTTGGATCAGGATTTACACCTCCACCAATTATGTTTTCATTGCCTTCTCCATCAATAACTATTCTTGTGCCTCCATAGTCCAGCCTACTGTTTCCAGCATTTCCAAATTGATACATCACATTCGTTTGTAAAGAATTTTTTTTATTAATCTTCCAAAAATGATTTATCTGGAGAATGGGTTCTACAATTCTTCGAATTCTTGAGTTTCTTAAATCTCCTTCTTGATCTCCCCAATAAGAGTTATATTTATTGTTTTTTAAATCATAGACTTCTTTGGTTATTGGTGAAGATTTTCCTCTGGTATTTGATGCATAAACCCCTGTAATATTGATGCTGTGATTATCATTAATTTGCTTTTCAAGCGAGGCGAAAAAAGAATTTGCACTGTACAAAGTGCCTTCTCTAAATCCTTCGCTTGCATACCTTCGGGAAGCCGAGAGCGTAAATGACCAACGATTAGCCAAAAGACCACTACTATAACTTGCCATAATTCTACCTTTATAACTTCGATTGGAAGCTGCGTAAGATATTTTAGTTCCTTTTCGATATGCCGAACTCCTTGTATTAATGTTTGTTGTACCAGAAACCCCTCCGAAACTAGCCCATATAGGTGAAAAATTTGAAACAAATTCCTGATTTCGTAAAACATCATTCAATCCTCCCCAATTACTCCACTGTGGTTTGGAATTATATATCTTATTCATGCTTATTCCATTGAGCAAAACCAGAGAATTTTCAGAACCCAAATTTCTAGGTTTAAAGAAGGTAGGACTAAATTCATAGGCAACTGTTTTTAAAAAAATATCTTTTGAAGAAATTAATATTCCTGAAATGTTATTTGATTCTCCTTTTCCCATTTCATATAATTCATCATCACTCAAACTAATCATACCACTTTTAAGTTCTTCATCATATTTAGGCAATAATTGAATAATCTCTAAATCCAACTTTCCAAGATTATTTTCAAGGGAAATAGGAACTCTTTTTGGTTCGTATCCCGATAAAATAAATTTCAAAATATATTCTCCTTTAGGAAGATTTTTTATTTTAAAGTTTCCATTCAAATCTGATAACATTTTTATATCAGTTTTAAGAATTTCAATATGCACATTTGGTAAATTGACATTTGATAAATCATCAATAATTTTACCCGAAATAGAATTAATTGTTTGTGCTTTGATACAATAGCTGTTAATAAAATATAAAATGAAAAAATATGATATACATCTCATAATAAATTGATAGCACAAAAGGTTCAAGGTCAACATTAAAACTTGTCCAAAAAGTTAAATGCTTCAATTTAAATTCTATATGTACTCAAGAATTACTTAAAACCTCATGATAAAAATCATTTTATTATCTAGAATTGAACCCTAAATTTGCTCCTATAATTTCAAGTTGAGAGCTTTCAATTATATGAATTTATCAACTAAGATTTAAATAACTTCTTAAACTATAAAAAAATGAAAAAATCATTAATTATGCCTGGAAAAATTGAATTAGAAAAATATGGGTTAAATGACAACATTGTCCGTTACAATCTTGATCCTGAAGAACTTCAAAGTATTACTGTTGAAAAAGGAATGGGTAAGGAAACATCTAATGGAACCTTGGCTGTGAATACTGGAAAGTTTACAGGGAGATCTCCTCAAGATCGATTTTTAGTAAAAGATGATTATACCAGAGATAGAGTTTGGTGGGGTAATATTAACAAACCTATTTCATCTGAAAATTTTGATTATCTGTATGATGAAATCGTGAATTACTTATCCGGAAAGGAATTGTATGTGAGAGATGGTTATGTTTGTGCAGACCCAAAGTATAAAATGAATGTAAGAACAATTACTGAATTGCCTTGGTCAAATTTATTTGTTTTTAATATGTTTCTACGACCTGAGTTAGAAGAATTGGAAAACTTTGAGGAAGAATGGTTGGTACTTTGTGCTCCGGGTTACGAAGCAAACCCAAAAATTGCAGGTACACGTCAGGGAAATTTCTCAATTTTAAATTTTACAAAAAAAATTGCACTAGTAGGAGGTTCGGCATATACGGGAGAAATGAAAAAAGGAATTTTTTCAGCTTTAAATATGATACTCCCCACTGATAAAAACGTTTTACCAATGCATTGTTCTGCCAATGTTGGGGAAGAAGGAGATACTGCCATTTTCTTTGGATTGTCTGGAACAGGCAAAACTACTCTTTCAGCTGATCCTAATCGAAGATTAATTGGTGATGATGAGCATGGGTGGACAGAAGAAAATACTATTTTCAATTTTGAAGGTGGTTGTTATGCCAAAGTAATCGATTTATCAGAAGAAAAAGAACCCGATATCTTTAGAGCCATTAAACCTGGGGCTCTGCTTGAAAATGTAACCTTTAATGAAAACGGAGATGTTGACTATATGAATAGTTCCATTACTCAAAATACTCGTGTAAGCTATCCAATTTATCATATTGATAATATTGCCGAGCCTTCATTTGCAGCTAATCCTAAAAATATTTTCTTTTTAACTTGTGATGCTTTTGGAGTATTACCTCCTATGTCCAAGTTAACACCAGGTCAAGCTGCATATCATTTTATTTCTGGATATACGGCAAAAGTTGCTGGGACTGAAGCAGGAATTACAGAACCAGTTCCTTCATTTTCTGCATGTTTTGGGTCTCCTTTTATGCCATTACATCCAACGGTTTACGCCGAAATGTTAAGTAAAAAAATGAAAGATGCCAAAGTTAATGTATGGTTAATCAATACCGGATGGAGCGGTGGCCCATATGGAGTTGGTTCACGTATTAAACTAAAATATACACGAGCCATGATTACCGCTATATTAAAAGGTGATTTAGATAATGTTGATTTTGAACAACACCCAATATTCGGGTTAAATATGCCAAAGTATTGTCCAAACGTTCCAACTGAAATATTAGACCCTATGAACACTTGGTTGCAAAAAGGAATTTATATCAGTAAGTCAATTCAATTGGCTCATTCCTTCCATCTGAATTTTGAAAAATTTTCAAACCAAGCATCTCAGGAGATTATGGATGGTGGACCACTAATTGATGAACATCATCATTTAGATGATCATATTTGATATATCTTTAATAATTTTAGTTTCAGGGGCTCTATTTAGAGCCCTTTTTTTCTTTTTTAATAGTACAAAATTTGGGGGTAAACCTTTTCAATTATTAAACCTATAAATGGTATAGATTAAATTTTGATCAATAATAAAAAGTTTCCTATCGTTCATTTCTTTACTATTTATACAAATTCAATTGATTGTCAATTTGTTTGTAATAAGTTTTGTATTCTTAATCAATGTAAAAATTTGATCAATATCATCATCAATCTAAATAATTTTTAAGCTAATATCATCAACAAATAGAAAAACATTTATACCCAAAATATGTTGAATTAAAATGAAAGATACTGGAGAAGAAATTTCTCAAAATGATATTGTAAAAGCCAATTGAGGCTATGTAACTATTTAGTTTAGAAAAAATTGCAATTAGAGTAGTTCTTGAAAATTTAATTAACGAAACAAATAAATGATTAATATTCAAATGAGCGCTAATATTTTGCTTAAAATTATTTAATGCAACCATGCAATTTAATAATTTAAGTTGTCAATATTTGAAATAGTTTATTCATAATTTATAACTTTGATTGGTTTTGAACATTTAATTATATCTATGTAGGAATAAACTTCCTCGATGCAAGCATACGAGGTATTAAATTGAGTTTGCTATGCAAACATCCTAATTTTCCGACCCAAGGGTCGGGGAATTAAACCATATCTTCTCGTCCGCCGAAGCGAACGCGAAGGA
>JAUXGV010000143.1 GCA_030621915.1 Flavobacteriaceae bacterium | reverse complement strand
ATTACTGTAAAAAAATGGATAGCAAGTACATTCTGAGAGGTTTGAGAAATCCGGCTGATTTTGAATTTGAAAAAGCAATTGCACAAACTAATCGAAAGTTATCTAATATTGAAACTGTTTTTTTGTTGACTAGTGCAGACAATTCTTATATTAGTTCAAGCATAGTAAGAGATATTATTAGAAATAATGGCGATGTTACCCTTTTAGTACCTCCCGCAGTTCTTGAAAAATAACTATATGCATAGATTATTACAGTTTATTTTTCTAGGCATCACTTTTACAAGTTATTCTCAAGATTATAAAACGATCTTCGAAACAAGCAAAGGAAAGGAAACTGCCACCTACCAACAAACAATAGATTTCTACAGCATTTTAGCAGATAGCTATCCTCAGATATCGCTATTAGAAATAGGAATGACGGATTCCGGAAAACCTCTTCATTTGGTTGTCTATAATTCTGATGAAATATTTGATCTCAAGAAGATTACAAAAAGCACAATTCTTATCAACAACGGTATCCATCCCGGTGAACCAGACGGTATTGATGCCAGTATGATGTTGCTTAGAGATATCGTACAAAATGAAAATTTGAAAAAGAAATTTACAGATATTGTAATTTGTATCATACCAATTTATAATGTAGGCGGAAGTCTGAATCGAAATTCAACCAGCAGAGCAAATCAAAATGGGCCGGTAGCGTACGGCTTTAGAGGGAATGCCAGAAATTATGATTTGAACAGGGATTTTATCAAAAATGACACAAAGAACGCACGCACCTTTGCTGAGATCTTTCACTTAATAGATCCCGACGTATTTATTGACAATCATGTAAGTAATGGTGCTGATTACCAATATACATTAACCCACCTATTTACACAACACAATAAATTAGGTGGTGAATTGGGAATTTTTATAGATCAAAAAATGAGGCCTGAAGTTCAAAAGGATTTGGTTAGGAAAGGACTAATAATAACGCCATATGTAAATGTTTTTAATCAGGTACCAGAAATAGGCTTTTCTCAATTTTTTGACACACCCAGATACTCAACCGGATATACCACTTTATACCATACTTTCGGAATGATGGTAGAGACACATATGCTAAAGACCTATAAAGATCGTGTGGATGCAACTTACAGTTTTATGGAGTCCGTCTTAAATTTTTTGGGCGATAATGGCAGGGAGATTGAAGATCTAAGAAATAAAGCAACAAGTTCTGTTTTATCAAAAAAAATGTACCCTATTGAATGGGAAATCGATAGTACAAAACATACAACATTGAATTTCAAAGGATATGAAGGTAATATTGAAACCAGTGAAGTGACAGGCTTAAACAGATTGAAATACGACCGATCCGATCCAACTACCAAACCGGTAAAGTATTATAACTTTTTTAAACCAAAGAAAGAGATCATAATTCCTAAAGCTTATATTATTCCTAAAGACTGGTGGCATATAATTAACCTAATGCGGCTAAACAACATAGAACTTTACCCTCTTAAAAAAGACACCGTCATATCCGTTGAATCCTATAGAATTAATAATTATAACACTGTAGCTAAACCTTATGAGGGACATTATTTACATTCGGATACTAAGGTTTTGAAATCAAATATCGATCGGCCCTTTGGAAGAGGAGATTATTTAATTCCTACAAATCAAAACGGAATAAGATACTTATTGGAAACGCTTGAACCTGAAGCTAAAGACTCCTATTTTAATTGGAATTTTTTCGATATTATTTTACAACAAAAAGAAGGTTTTTCACCTTATGTATTTGAAGACCTGGCTGTTGAAATTTTGAATGATAATCCAAAATTAAAATCTGAATTTGAACAAAAAAAGAAAGAAAATGTTGAATTTTCTAATAACTGGTATGCACAATTAAATTATATATACATGCATTCAAAATATTATGAAAAAGCCCATTTGCAATATCCTGTTTACAGAGTATTACATAATTAGAGAAGAAATCTACCTGAAAAAGAAAAGTTAAACCTACTACCAACCAGCAACTACCAACCAGCAACTTTCAACCAATCTAATGATCATATTCGAAAAGTCCCTTTTCAAATTTTTCAGGATCTTCTGCCAAATGATAACGAGGATCGACAATTGCCTCAATGATCACTTCGTGAAATTTTTCATCAGCTTTATAAAGTAGCTCTTTACAATCCTGGCTTAGATGTTTTAAATGAATTGTCTTTCCGGCAGCTTCATATTTTTTAACCAGGTTCAAGATCGCTTCAAAAGCGGAGTGATCACTCACTCGGGATTCTATAAAATCTATCTCCACTTTTTGCGGATCATTTTTCACGTCGAACTTATCATTGAATTCACTAATTGAACCAAAAAATAAAGGTCCCCAAATTTCGTAAATTTTAGTCCCATCATCTTTCATTCGCTTTCTTGCACGGATACGTTTCGCACTCTCCCATGCAAAAACCAGTGCACTGACAATAACCCCTGAAACAACAGCAATTGCCAAATCAAAAATTACAGTTAAGGACGACACTAAGATCAATACAAAAAGATCAGTTCGTGGAATTTTGTTAATGATCCTAAAACTACTCCAAGCAAAAGTACCTATCACAACCATAAACATCACTCCTATCAAGGCAGCAATCGGAACCTGTTCTATTAAACCGGAAGCAAATAAGATAAACACCAGCAGTGTTAAGGCCGCAACAACACCAGACAGTCTTGTTCTACCTCCTCCTTTTATATTTATAATGGATTGTCCTATCATGGCGCAACCGCCCATTCCTCCAAATAATCCGGTAACAATATTAGCACTTCCCTGTGCCACGCACTCCCGATTTCCATTACCACGAGTTTCTGTCAATTCATCAATTAAGTTCAGAGTCATTAAAGATTCGATCAATCCAATTGCGGCTAGAATTAAAGCATAGGGACCAATAAATCTAAAAGTTTCAAAGTTTACCGGGATTTTTGAGAAGGTTTCCAAATGCAAAACAGGCAACCCTCCTTTCAATCCTTCTCCACCACCTTCTCTTATAAATGATCCTACCGTAGCGACATCGAGCCCTCCAAATATAACAATTGCCGATACAACTAATATCGCAACCAATGCTTCAGGAAATTTTGAAAGGGATTTAATTTTTGGCAATCCCCACATAATGGACATCGTGAGGGCAACCAAGGCTATCATATACCAAAAATTCGCATTGCGCTCTTCTGGAAACATTCCTAATTGTGACATAAAAATAACGATCGCCAAACCGTTAACGAAACCCATCATTACAGGATGTGGAATCAACCTCACAAATTTACCCAGTTTTAATACTCCCGCGGTTATTTGTATAAACCCCATTAATATAACAGTTGCAAAAAGATAATACAATCCAAGGTTCTCATCGGCAGCACCCTTTGCATTTCCCTCAGAAACAAGGGAAACCATAACCACGGCCAAAGCTCCGGTGGCGCCCGAAATCATACCTGGCCGGCCTCCAAAAATTGAGGTTATTAATCCAACCATAAAAGCCGCATACAAGCCCACCAAGGGGTCAACTCCTGCAACAAAAGCGAATGCCACCGCTTCAGGTACGAGAGCCAGGGCAACCGTTATCCCCGAAAAAATATCATTTCTGGCATTTTTTACTCTCTTGCGAATTAGTTTTTCCATTGTCAAATTTTTAGAATTGGCAAAATTACATTATTCCATTCTAATGTGCTCTAATTATTTTGTAAATGATCAAATAACAACTTTATATTACCATAAGTATTCATCAAGGCTTTTGATGTATTGATCTTGTTCATAAAAACAACCTCAGTAATATCTTCTTCGGTTTGGGGTATTAAAGTTCCGGAAAAATCAGTTTTCATCAAATACCATTGTGTAATTTTTAATGTATCACGCCCGTTTCGTTGAAAAATATGATATGTTTTTGGTAATTTCTTTTTAATGGTAACCTCTTGCAAGCCGCATTCCTCTTGTACTTCCCTGATTGCTGCTTCTTTTTTTGATTCCCCATTTTCAATTTTCCCCTTTGGCAGATCCCATCTATTCAGTCTGAAAATAAACAGATTATCCCCTTTATCATTCTTAATGAGCCCACCTGCCGCTCTTTCAATTTTGAAATTATCTTTAAATTTCTTCCATAACTCTTTTAAATCAGAATGATATAGAAATATTGCGTCAAATTCTCCTGATTCTGTCTTAGTTAAAATAGAATTTAAAGTTTCCTTATCATATAGAAAAAAATTATTTCCCGATCCAATTTTTAAATTATCCGTTAAAAATATTGGAATATTATGGTTGAAAATTGTATACATTTGCAATATGATTTTTGACAAAAATACTGCAAAAAAAACAGCTGAATTGCTTTTATCAATAAAAGCAATAAAATTGCAACCAGATGAGCCATTTACCTGGGCATCAGGATGGAACTCTCCAATCTATTGTGACAATAGGGTAACCTTATCCTATGTTCCTATAAGAAACTATATTCGTGAGAATTTGGTGAAGATAATTAGTGATAGATATGGCAAACCGGATGTCATAGCCGGGGTAGCAACCGGGGCTATTGCTATTGGGGTATTAGTGGCCCAAGAATTGGGTGTGCCTTTTATCTATATCAGACCGGAGCCAAAAAAACATGGTAGAAAAAATCAAATTGAAGGCCATTTGGATAAGAGTCAAAATGTTGTTGTTGTCGAAGACCTGATTAGTACAGGCAAGAGCAGCTTAAACGCAGTAAAGGCTTTAAAAGATGTTGATGTCAATGTAAAAGGCATGGTTGCCATATTTAATTATGGCTTTGATGTTGCTGATGATAATTTTAAAAAGGCAAATGTTGAGCTCACTACATTGAGTAATTATGAATCTTTATTGGAACAGGCTATGGATTCTCATTATATAAATGAAAAATACAGAGCAACATTAAATGATTGGCGTAAAAATCCAAGCAAGTGGAATCACACAAAAACCGAAAGTAAAAATTAAATGAATTTAGAAAGTCCGAAAGTTACTGTACAAAAATCCAAAGAAGAAATTTTTGATTTCCTCTCAAAGGCTGAAAATTTCAAAGAAATAATGCCCGAAAATATCGATAAGTTTGAGGCTGCAGAAAATTCCTTTTTATTCGCCTTGAAAGGCATGCCGGAAATAAGATTGAATCTACTGGAGCAAGAATTTACAAACAAAGTAGTTTTAGGCTCAGCCAGCGATAAATTTCCATTTACATTGACGGCCAATATAGAGGAAGTATCTGAGGACTCAAGTGATGTACAATTGCTGTTTGATGGCAAATTCAATGCAATGATGGCAATGATGGTTAAAGGTCCTCTGCAAAAATTTATTGACACTTTAATAAAGAATATTGGAGCAAAATAAGATCACAAGAATTTGATCTGTTTATGATCATATTGTTTAATTATATTTTCCTCATTTTCAACTTTTAACATTCCGTTGTTGTGAACTCCAATGATTTTGCCTAAAAATTGTTTTTTGTAATTATCTTCAAACATTAGAACCTTTCCATTTTTAAATAATCTGTTCTCGTATTCCCTGTGTAAAACATCAAATTCGTAAGATTTTAACAGACCGATAGCTTCTTTTATAGAATTCACTATGTTCTTTAATATTTCATCTCGATCGAACTCCTTTTTTTTAATTTGTCTCATTGATATGGCGTCAGGCAGATCGTCTGGAAAAATTTCCTGATTAACATTTAACCCCAAGCCGACAATACTTTGATATATATGATCATTCTTCAAACTATTCTCGATTAGAATTCCTCCTAATTTTCGGGATCCTGACATAATGTCGTTAGGCCATTTTACACTCAACAAAGGTAGATCATACTTATTTAAGGCATTATAAACGCCAATTGAAACTGCACTACTCAGGTAAAAGCTATTCATTATTTTTAGATCATCAAACCTAATTAAAATACTACATAAGAGATTCTTACCTTCTTTTGATACCCATTCCGATTTAGCGAGACCTCTACCCAGAAATTGAAATTCTGCTGTTACAACGGTCCAATCAGGAGTTTCAACTTTTTTCAGTAGATCTCTTAGATAAGAGTTGGTGGAAGTTATGGCATCAAGTTTGACTAAATACATATGGAATATTGCAACTATTGAACATCTAAAATGATAAAAATGTGATACATTTGCAAGAAATATTTAATAAAATTAATGACTATAAAAACTGTAAGCACAGATCAATTAATAACCGAAGTGATCACGGGAATTGAAGATGTAAAAGGTGAGAATATAACCATTCTTGATTTAAGAGAAATTGAAAATACTGTTTGTGATTATTTTGTTATTTGTGATGGAACTTCTAATACTCAAGTAAGCGCAATATCGGGATCTATTCAGAAAAAAGTCAGTAAGGCTCTCAAAGACAAACCCTGGCATGTAGAGGGTGAACCAAATGCCGAATGGATATTGATTGATTATGTAAATGTTGTTGTGCATGTTTTTCAGAAACAGGTTCGTGAATTTTATAATTTAGAAGGACTATGGGGAGATGCCAAAATTACAAACATTGAAAATGCTTATTAAGCAATAATTTTTAAACAAATTGATGAAAAAAGAAAACACTGACAATAAGGAAAAGAATAATAATCCGTTAAAACAGTTTAATTTTAAGTTTAATTTTTACTGGATTTACGGTATTATTTTCGCACTACTCATAGGATATCAGCTATTGGGTAATTCCGATATATCATCGAGTAAATTAACAGAAAATGAATTCGAATCGATATTGAACAACAACGATATTGAAAAAATTGTTGTGGTTAATAGCGATATAGCACAATTGTACATTAAACCGGAAGCATTAGACAGGGATGTTCATAAAAACAGAAAAAACTCTTCTTTTTTTAATCCTGCTTCGGCGATGTACGTATATGATTTTGGAGATTTACAAAATTTCGAATCGGAATTAAAAAAATCAAAAGCTGAATTTTCATTGGATTTTGATAAGGACAATGTAACAAGAACAAGCTTTTTAGATTCATTTTTAGTATGGTTACCATTTATTTTCATCATAGCTCTATGGGTATTCTTTATGCGACGTATGTCCGGAGGTGGCGGAGGTGGCGCTGGTGGACAGATCTTTAATATTGGAAAGTCCAAGGCTAAAATATTTGATCAGAATACCAAAGTAAAGACATCATTTAAAGATGTGGCGGGCTTAGAAGGTGCCAAAGAAGAAGTACAGGAAATTGTAGATTTTTTAAAGCATCCGGATAAATATACTGCATTAGGAGGGAAAATTCCAAAAGGAGCATTATTAGTTGGCCCTCCAGGAACCGGTAAAACTTTGCTGGCTAAGGCTGTTGCGGGGGAAGCGGAAGTACCTTTCTTTTCGCTTTCAGGGTCTGATTTCGTTGAAATGTTTGTTGGAGTTGGGGCTTCCAGAGTTAGGGACCTCTTTAAACAAGCTGCGCAAAAATCTCCTTCCATCATCTTTATTGATGAAATTGATGCCATTGGGCGTTCAAGAGGAAGAAATAATATTACCGGTGGAAATGACGAAAGAGAAAATACTTTAAACCAGCTACTTACCGAAATGGATGGTTTTGGAACTGACACCAATGTTATAGTAATTGCAGCTACAAATCGTGCTGATGTGTTGGATAAGGCTTTGATGAGAGCAGGAAGATTTGACCGTCAGATTTATGTAGATCTTCCGGATAGGAATGAAAGAAAAGAAATATTTGAAGTTCATATCAAACCACTTAAACTGGCAAAAGATGTGGACATTGACTTTTTGTCAAAACAAACGCCGGGGTTCTCCGGGGCTGATATTGCCAATGTTTGTAATGAAGCGGCGCTCATAGCAGCCCGGAGCAGCAAAAAGAGTGTACATCATATCGATTTTTTAGCGGCAGTTGACAGAATTGTTGGTGGATTAGAGAAGAAAAATAAGATAATTTCTGATAAAGAAAGAAAAACCATTGCCTATCACGAAGCCGGTCATGCTACTGTTAGCTGGATGTTAGAGCATGCGGCACCTTTGGTAAAAGTAACCATAGTACCTAGAGG
>JAUXGV010000071.1 GCA_030621915.1 Flavobacteriaceae bacterium | reverse complement strand
TTAGAGCAGTTGTCAATAAATTTAGAGCTGTAGTTAATGGAATTGATCTGTTAAGTAATAATGTTGAATTAACTATAGAGAATAAATTTAGAGCTGTGGTTAATTCAAGTGGTTTAGGTGATGAAAATGATCTAAATAGTTACGATAATACTTTCACTCTAATTGATGCAGATGACGCCTCAGACGATACACAAGAAAATGCGATTTCAAAATTATTTTCCACATATTTAATAACAGGAAAAGATGCAACCTTAAATCAAGAAGGAAGACATATTATTTATCCAGGAGCAATGTTACATCCAATATTTGCAAACTTTAATAAGACTGTTGCTCCGGCAAAATTAGCAATCTTAGCTAAAGAACTTGAATACACAACTAATGATATTGTTGTAAACCAAGGTGAAGATCCTGATACAGATACTATTATAGTAACATTTAATGGTTTTGCATATAATGAAACTGTCGAGACTGTTTTCACTAATGGAAAACCAGAACTTTATTTTGTAAATGAAAATGGAGATGAATTTGAAGTAGGTGATACAGGTATATTTTATATTAAAATAAGAGAACCACAAATTGATCAAAACGTCCCTTTAAGTAATTATGCATTGATCAATAATGATATGGGACGACTATTTGTAAATCATTATGGGAATCATTTAAGAAAAATAAGAACCTACTTGGATTGTGTTGAAGAAAATCAAGATGCCACTAATGGATTAAATTTTATTGCCCATTTTAGATATGAAAACCCAAATAGTGAAACAATTTATGTACTTCCTGGCGTGGAGAATTATATATCAGGAACAGCACCATTTGAAGATACCAATTTACCCTTTGTATTTTTACCCGATCAAGGAACATTTGAAATTCCTTTCGATGCAAGTAATGGAAATAAAATTACTTGGAATCTTAGTACTTTTGATAGTACACATAAGACCTCTGTATCATCTGATGCAACAGCAGAATCTGGTAAGTGTGAAGCAAAACAAACTGGTAATACCTCATATTCTGTTTTTCCTAACCCCGTAACTAATACTTTATCTATTCAACAAATTGTATCTGAATCAAGTACTGTTGATATATATGATATCTATGGAGTTTCACATTTTAATGATAATTTTTATAATAATGGTTCTGATATTATCGAAGTAGATGTATCATCTTTCTCTAATGGAATTTATTATGTAAGAATAACATCAAACAAAGATGTATCAGTATTTAATATTATGAAAGAATAAATAATATGACATCTAATTATTTGAAAATAATTTTGCTTGTATATTTTGTTTTTGGAATTATATATATAGTTCCGATAAAATTATATTCACAAAATAATAAAATTGATAATCTGAAAAACACTGTTCTGACTAACGAAAAAGATACCACCGCTGTACATAACTTGATTGCTTTGAGTAAGGCGTATTTGGAAGATGAAAGAATAGAAAAATCTTTAGTGTTTTCTGAACAAGCACTTAATTTAGCTAAGGAAATTGGATTTAATAAAGGAATAGCCATTGCCTATAAACAAATTGGGTTGGCTCATTATTATAGTGGCAATTTTTTAGAGGTTTTTGATTCTTGGGAACAATCTTTAAAAACATTTGAAACTATTTACGATACTTTGGGAATTGCCAATGCCATTAGTAACATTGGAAGTACGCACTACAGTCTTGGTAACAATACAAAAGCTCTTGAATATTATTTAAGATCATTGAGCATCTCGGAAAAACAAAATGATCCTTTGCTAATCTCTACAGCTTTGGTAAATATTGGTGGCGTTTATGGTGAAATGGAAGATTATGAAATAGCTTTAAATTATTTTAAACAAATTGAAAAATATCTGCCCGCATTAGATAATTCCCAAATATTAGCATCTTATTTGATGGGAATTGGAGAAATATATGATAGAAAAGAAAACTACACAGAAGCATTAAACTTCTATAATCAAGCCTTATCAATCAATAAATCCACGTCAAATTACGCACATAATTTAACTAGGATTGGTAAAGTAGAATTTAAAATTGGAAAAGCCGATATAGCTAGATACCATTTGATTGAAGCTTATCAAACTGCAAAAATTAATAATCAAAAATTAGATGAACTTGAAACTTTAATCGCATTGGGAGAAATATATCAAAAAAATGATTTTGAAAACGCCATTAATACGTATAATGAAGCAGAACAATTAGCCAATGATTTAGAAACTACAAGTCAATTAAGAAATATTTATGAAGGGTTGTATCAAACTTATGAATTGAAAGGTGATTATAAAAATGCTTTTTCTTACCAATCAAAATATCTTAAGCAAAAAGACCTGGTATTTAATATGGATACAGATGATAAAATCCGTGGACTCCAATTTGATTTTGATCTGGATAAAAAACAAGATGAGATCCGTTTGTTAGAAAAAGAAGCAAAAATTAATCAATTGCAAGGCAAAAGACAAAAAAATATGACTTATGCTTTCATAATAGCTACTATTTTAATTTTCTTACTAGCCTTAGGTACTTATCGGCGTTACAGATATATGAAGAAAACAAATAAAATTATTCAGAAAGAAACGGAAAAATCTGAAAAATTACTACTTAATATTTTACCTGAGGAAACGGCATTAGAACTTAAACAAAACGGAAAAGTTCAAGCAAAACAATTTGGATCTGTTAGTGTCATGTTTACTGACTTTAAAGAGTTTACAAATATTTCTCATAATTTATCACCAGAAGAATTGGTAAAAAGTGTAGATTATTATTTTTCGAAATTTGATACAATTATTGAAAAATATGGTCTAGAAAAAATTAAAACTATTGGTGATGCATATATGTGTGCAGGAGGCTTACCTTATCCAACCAAAGATCATGCGGATAAAATGATTCAAGCAGCCTTTGAAATAAACAAATTTGTAGGAGAATCTAAAAAAATGGATCATCAAGATATCAAAAGCTTTGAGATGAGAATCGGTATTAATACAGGGCCAGTAGTTGCTGGAGTTGTGGGTATTAAAAAGTTTGCCTATGACATTTGGGGAGACACAGTTAATATAGCATCTCGAATGGAATCGGCTTCTATACCTGGAAAAATTAATATTTCACAATCAACTTATAAGCTAATCAAAAATCAATATGATTGCACCTATAGAGGTGAAATTTCAGTTAAAAATGAAGAAAAGATGAAAATGTATTTTGTTAATGGAACTAAGGCTCTAAATCCAAAACTTGAAGTAGCTAAACAAAAAGGCTAGTTATCATATTTTTATTAATTATCAATACCTTAACAATAATGATATAGTAAGATCCAAATAATTTTTGGAAAGATATCAATTGGAAAGATAATATTTATAAAATTCAATGAGATAATAAATGTTGGAATGAAGAAAATTACAAAATTCTACCTGCTGTTTATATTCATATTATTTGGAAAAGTTACAGAATCTATTGGGGGTCATATGGTTTTCTTTTTTGAAATAAATTGGAAAATTTGAATCTACAAGAAAATAAATCGAAATATCTAGGCAAATATTATACTTAAAATTTCATATCTTTATGACAACAGATTCACTCGGTAAAATTCTGAACGCATTCGGATCATAAAATGGTACTTTTGTCTCAATTTATTGAGTAATCAAAAAACAAGAAACTAAATTGTATTATTAATCTAATTTAAATATTTATGAAGATCATTTCAAGTGAAATAACCGAATACTGGGTTCATTTTCAAGCAGGACGTATTGAAAATAAACTAACACATCCACGTACCATCATAAAATGTTACCATAACGACCATTATTCATTACAGGCAAGTTTCTATCCTGAAAAGCAAAACTTACCCGATAATTATTATGATGTTAATTCCAATTTGGTTTATTTGCGTTTTTCCATGTCAATGTATAGCCATGTACTAGATATTTTACGAAATGAGAAACCAATTTATTTTAGTTTTTCTCAAAAATCAAATCTTGGATATATTCGTACTGGTAAAGAACCCGTTGGAGAAGGAGAAATCGAAAAGTAGTGTTCCATTTAATTAGTTTTAATGATAAGAAGGACTAATCATTTGCTACTCTATTGAATTTATACATGATAATAAACCACTTGTAGCTCATCTATTAGTGGTTTGTTATTTTTTCAATATTGCACTTTATTTTGATATAATAGAGTTTGTAAAAAAAGTAACTTTATAACATTATTTTTAAAACTCAATACCTACCATTGGCAAGGACATGGATCATCCATTGGAATATTTCTGTAGATTAAAAGTTTCTTTTCTAACCAAGAAATACTATGATACTGTGGATTGTTTTTGTCTTTGGGTAGATTTAATGTTTTTAATTCATTATTTCGTTTATAGAGGGTCTTAGATTCATCTGATTTATCTTGTTCTTGTATCCAGCGCTGAAATTCAAAAAATGTTATATACTCTCTTTTTATTTTTATCATGCTCAAATGTTCATCATTCGATTCTATAATTTCAACCACATCGGAACTATTTTTTACTAAATCAAGATTGCTGGGTATAATTAAACTATTATTCTTTGTGCCAACAATTTTCAAGTTAGAAAACATTGAGAAATTTGCGGCCGTTTTAATTCCAAAATAGGGCGACACACCATTCATTATCAATATTAAAGGGAATACTAGTAAAATGTTTTTCTTCAAACGAAAAATATTTTCCTTGTTAACTTCATTATTTCTTTTTAAAAGGATCAAGAAAATTAAAATAATGATTGATGCAATGACATACCATAAAAATCTAAATAATACTTTTATTTTAATCAGGTATTCAATATCATATTGAAAGCTCACTAAAATTAAATAAACTACAGATAGCACAAACAAGATTAAGGTAAAATAAAATATTTTATTTTTTGGGAATCTATTTAATCTTGTATAGTTTGAAATAAGATTTCTCCTTTTTTTAATTCCTTGAAGAATACTTATAAAGACGTTATGCGGTATAAATAACACATACAACGCATACAATTCCAGTGAAAAGCTTGTTATATAAAAACTAGAATGAAATGACAAAAGCAAATGAAAGCAAAGTCCCAATACAACTCCAACCAATCTTGATCTTGGAATAAGTAGTAAAACGGGAATCAAAGCTTCTATAACCAAACTGCCTATTATCAGGCTCCAATTAATAAATTCACCATTTGGAAGAAGAGCAATTCGACCTGAAATATTATGATATAAGGATACTGCACAACTAACATTTGGATTAAAATAATCCACATTCAATTTATGAAAAACGGTAAAAAAGTAAAGAATTATTAAATTCCAACGAAGAATTGGTGATATAGAATTGTATAAATTTCCCAATCTTTTTTCTTTACTCTTCTCAACTGTACCATTCAAATAAATTCCCAATAGAATACAAAAATTAACAACCAAGGCTAGAATAATATGATTTGGAACTCGAGGTAAATTATCTATTTTCAACAAACTCCAAAAAACAAGTGTTAGAACAAACCATATTATTTTTTTTGGATTCAAAATTGAAATAAATACAAAAATGGCAGTAAGAACTGCGAAAACACGAATATATTCGTGGCTAGGATTCAGCCAATTATGACCCACTTGAATCCAAGAATTACTAGATATAAAATGATGAGCGATAATAAATATGCACCACATCATATGAAAAATTCTATATTTCTGAAAGGATAGATTTAATAACTTCACTTAAGTAATTTATTTTCGTATCGTAACTTATTCATGCTGGTGTTAACTTATAAAAAATATAACTCTGCTTTCAGTATTATTATTGTAATTTATATATTACTTAAACTCAGATAATTATAATGATAGCTTCGATTCATATAAATTTTGTTTAAAAATAGATCAATTTCAAATCAGAATTTGTCTTTTTTGGAAGGACTAATTCTCTCATTCTATAAAAATAACATATCAATTAAGAGTTTATGGCAACCCAAATATAAAGTGCAACAAACAGTAATTTCATAGTATAAAACCTTTTGATTAACTAACCAGTCCTAGAGCATATCTATATTTTTTATAATTGGCAATATTATACTTTAAGGTGTATATCCCATAAGTCTGTTTTAGATATAAATTACTATTTACTAAATACTGGCGATAATATTTGGCTTGTATATATCGTTATCAAACGAGAGTATCTATTAATGAACATAAAACACATGTACTTAAACTCATTCAATTATTTTAGGGCTATTGTAATTATATTTATAGTTGTAGGACATTGTTTATTGTTAGCTGATTTTTCGAATGAATCAATTTTTGGAAAAATGATTTACAATTTTACAAAAGGAGGCTCATTTTTATTTGTTTTTATCTCTGGGTTTTTATTTCATCATATTTTTTACAAAAATTTTGATTATAGATCATTTATTAATAAAAAGTTTAAAAAAGTATTTATTCCGTATGCGATTTTATCCATTATTCCCATAGTCTATTTGGTTTTCATAAAAGACGTATCAAGTAACGCTATGCCAAATTATTTTTTACCAACAGGAGATAGTTGGATAGCCAAATATTTTATACCTTTTATTAAATATTATTCTTCTGGAAGACAAGTACCTGCCTTTTGGTATATTCCATTTATCATGTTAGTATTTCTCCTTTCCCCTCTTCATATACAATTTATCAAAAAATCAATGAAGGTGCAAATAATTATTATGTCTCTTTTTATGATATGTTCGATTTTATTAATCCATCGAACATTATTAAGTGCTGGAATCTATATTTTTCAATCTGTATTCTATTATACGGGAATATATTTGCTGGGAATTATATGTTCACAAAAGAAAAATTTAATTTACACCAAACTCCATGGAAAGGAATTATTGCTCATATTTATAGCTATTATTTTAGCATTCATACAAGCTTATATAGGAAGGACTGGGAACTACTATAACAGTCCCTTTGAATATATTGGAGTTGATTTAATGGCAATTCAAAAAATGTTTTTATGTGTGTTTTTTGTACTGTGGCTTCACCGTTTTGAAAAAAAGAAAAGTATCCTAATGGACACCATTGCTTCTACTAGTTTTGCAATTTTTTTCATTCATACATTTTTAATATCATTATTTTTTAAAATAAAATCCTATTTTAATTTTTCCTTTCCTCCAGATTCCTTGATCGTATATCTTCTTGTAAGCTTCGCGATATTATCCTTGTCTGTAATATTAGCTTTGCTATTAAAACAAATATTCCCAAAACATAGTAAATATATTATAGGTTATTAACCCCCTTATAATATATTTTCATTCATTATTAATTTACTTAATATCAACATATTTGATTTTTTAAACGAATTTTCAGCACTTTTATAGTCATAAAAGTCCCAACTATTAAATAGTAACTATAATAATTTAATGATCAATTCGTTTATTAAATAATTGCTATAACACTTTCCTTTAATTTTACATTTTAAATTAAACCATATTGCTATATATGAAAAAGTCAGATAATTATGAACTAATCATTCATTCTCTTGAGATAAAAATATTTCTTCTCGAGTTAAATGAAAATCTACATAAATCTAATATCCAATCAGTTAAATCCATTAAAATTTAAATTCAGTCGATATAATACATTTTAATGTAATTTATCTAATCTGCAAACTTAATTTTATCCATTCATTTATAAATTAATTAAATGTACCTTAGTTTGATTAACATAAATCGTATTTGATCATCAATGTAAATTTATCTCAAAATTTTGGAAGACAAAAATCGGATTCTTTCTATCGACATTTATAGAGGATTCACAATTTTGGTGATGATCTTCGTGAATGATTTGGCAAGTGTCAGAGGTCTGCCTTGGTGGACCTACCATATACCCTATGGTACTGATGGCCTTACATATGTTGATGTTGTTTATCCTTCTTTTTTATTTATTGTCGGTATGTCAATACCGATCGCTATTGAAAAAAGACTGAACAGAGGATTATCCAAACTTCAATTGATCAAGCACATTTTAATTCGTACCGTTAGCCTTGCAATTATCGGATTGTTGATAATGAACGGTAGAACTATGAGCCCTGAAATGACTGGAATACCTTATGCCCTTTGGAATGTTCTCATGTTTATTGGTGTCATGTTACTTTGGAATGTTTACCCTAAAAATCTTGAAAGAAAATTTAAAAACCTCTCCTACATAGAGTGGCTTGGGCTAATCCTACTTATTATTCTTTTAATTATCTACAGAAGAGATATTGACGGTGTAGAAGAATGGGTCCATCCCAGAAATTGGTCTATTTTAGGGGGAATAGCCTTTGCCTATTTATCCGTTTGTATCATTTATTTGATCAACAGAAATTTTTGGTATTTATTATTAGTATTCGCTGCTTTAATATTTTTAAAAATTGGAGCCATGGAAGGACTCTTCACATTTCAAAGAAAACTTCATCCCATTATTTGGCCTTTTGGAACAGGGTCTACAGCAGCTATAACCTTGTGTGGATTACTTTCATCCTTAATATTTGTAGGAAATAAGTTTGGCGAGTCCATAAAAAATAAAATGATAGCGGGTATTTCCTTTACAATAGTTTTGGCCATCGCAGGCTATTTGGTATTGCCTTTTGGTTTGTCAAAAATTTCAGGAACTCCCAGTTGGAGTATTTTAAGTAGTATGTGTTCTTTACTTGTATTTATAAGTTTATTTTTATTAGTAGATGTTTATCATAAAAGTAGGTGGGCCAATTTTATTAAACCGGCAGGCTCTAATCCTTTATTAACCTATTTCCTTCCAGATATATTTTATGCGATTTTTACGGTGCAATGGCTGTCAGAAAGTACAGGTGCAGGTTTAACCGGAGTTTTACGTTCTCTTATTTTTACACTGTTTATTTTAGGTTGGTCCGCATTAATGACTAAATATAAAATAAGACTTCAAATGTAATAAGGCATCAATATTTTAATCTCGAAATATTAATTCAAAACACAATTCAATCGGGGTACTAGTACTTTTTTCAACTCCCTCTTAAGTAAAGTGTTTTTATTTTTAATCGTTGTTTGTATTATAAAATAATTTAAACTTAATATTATGAAAAATTTATTATTAATTACCTGCTTATTTATGGGCTCGTTCTTATTTGCTCAAAATGTGGCTACATCGCAAAAAGAAGGCGTATTTGACTTCCAATCAGAAGTATTAGATTATGGTTCCATTGAACAAAATACAGATGGAAACAGACAATTTGTATTTAAAAATACAGGAAATGCTGCCATTATTATTTCGCAAGTAAAAGCAAGTTGTGGATGCACAGTGGTTACAAAGCCGGAAAAGCCTATACTACCAGGAGAAAATGGCAAAATTACTGTAAATTATGCTACCCAAAGAATTGGATCTTTTTCAAAAACTATATCCGTTATTTCTAATGCATCAGAAAACAGAAAGCTGCTTAGAATAAAAGGAGTTGTTGTTGAAAACGAAATCCAGAATGTGTCGTTAAATAATTAAATCTGATTCAATAAACTTGTTTCTACAAATTTCGATATCAAAATATCGAATTCTTGAAACAAGTTTAATCTTGATATTATAGTATTATATTTGTCCTATCCATTTATAAAAAATGAAAAATTTTTTTGCTGTAATATTTCTTTTTGGTTTTCAAAGCATTTGTGCACAATTTGAATTTACAGGAAATGCTAATGAAAGCTTTCAAAACTCGACAGCTTATTTAATTCATGTAGATGATTTCAATAAAAGTGAAATACTTTTAACTGAGAAAATATTACAAACAAGTAAAATTGATTCCACCAGTAATTTTGTATTCAAAGGCGATTTTTTAAAAGCAAAAAACAGTGTTTATAAAATATATCTTGACAGATGCAATGACAATATTGACGATTCTATGCATCTTCTCAACCAATGTGAAGAAAGCATATCGATAATTTTTATCGCCAACAATCAAGATCGAATTCATTTTCCTTTAAATAACCTTGATCAAATGTTTTGCTCGCTTGAATACACAAGTAATCACAATGTTGCAATTCATAAGATTGATTCAATACAGGATGAATTATTACTGGGTTTACATGAAACCAAAAGCGATATTCAAAGAGAAATCATTTATGATAACTATTTTAATGAATTGCAACATTTTAGCAGCTCATTAAATGAACCATTGGCTGAACTTTATGCTTTCCATCTCTATTCTGAAGACAAGTCCTTTAGTAGAGATTATTACATTAATGATTTGAATAAGTCAATCTATTACAGCAGGTTACTTAATCTCTTGGAAGAACAATATTCAGAGTCTGCATATCCAATCTATTTTAAGGCGGAATTGTTAAAAGATCAATATCCTCTTTTAAAATCTGAAAACAAAAATTATCAGTTTATCATCTATCTCTTGAGTTCGTTATTACTTTTTTCTATATTATTAAATATCCTTATTATCCGCAAGAATAGATCGCGATTAAAAATTAATAAAAGGAGTCCTATTGATTATAAAACTGCCTTATCTCCACAAGAACAAAAGGTGATTGAATTGATACATGAAAAACTAAGTAACAAGGAAATTGCCGAAAAACTATTTATAAGTCTGAGTACCGTTAAAACTCATATCAACAATATCTATTCGAAATTATCCATTTCTTCCAGAAAGGAAATCCATCATTTTTTTTAATTCATCAATTTGCAATTGTTCGGAAATTATTAATTTCATACCTTAGGAAATCCTACAAACCTTATTTCAATGAATTGAGACCCTCTATAGAAATTAAAACATATCGACATGAAAAAATTCGATTGGACCAAATTCTCAAGAAAAATTGCTGTGAAATCTGATCTAAAAACAATGTACACAGCATGGATGAAAGCCGCTGAAATCGAAAAATGGTTTTTGTATAATGCTGATTATTTTGATGAAGACCATAATGGAGTAGATAAAAATAATTATGTACAAAAGGGGGATACTTATGAATGGACATGGTTTCTTTGGGAAGGAGTTGAAAAAGGGTTAATCACCGCTGCCAATGGTGTTGATAAAATACAATTTACCTTTGCAGGTGAATGTACTGTTGATATTATACTTAGTAGCGTTGAAGGCTTTACAATGGTAGAATTGATTCAGGACCATATTCCAACTGATGATGAATCCAAGGTAAATATTCGCTTAGGTTGCCATACTGGGCGGTCTTTTTATTTGGTTAATTTAAAATCTGTTTATGAAGGCGAGTTGGATCTTAGGAACAAAGATGTCGACATGGGAGGAATGACCAATAGTTAGGCCTATAAAAAAAGACCTGAAAAATTTCCAGGCCTTTTAAGACTAATTTTGAATGTTTAATTTTTGTATGTTTTCTCTATCATCCTATTTTTGGAAGATGGATTCCATTTCTTCCAATGTTTTTCCTTTTGTTTCTGGGATATATTTCCAAACGAAATAAATGATGAAAATGATAAAACCTGAAAAAATAAAGTATGGTAAGGAATTGTTCCAAACACCACCGTCAAGCTGTAATTTATTCGCATCACTCTCTACGATAATTGGAAAAGATTGAGAAACAAAATAATTGGCCAGCCATTGAGCTGCCACAGCAATCGACATGGCTGCGCTTCGAATTCTATTTGGGAAAATTTCAGCTAATAATACCCATACAACCGGCCCCATAGACATTGCGAAAGAACCTATAAATATTAAAATACCTATTAAACTAAGTATCCCTTCTGAAGATGAAATGGCAGGTAAACCCGCGGAATTTACACTCGAATAATCACTTAAATACAAAGTGAAGCCCATAATTAGAAATCCGACCAACATGCCGAACCCACCGATAATTAACAAGGGTCTTCTTCCAAATCTATCAACTGCATACATAGCAACAAATGTGAATAATAAGTTTACTGTTGCTAATAAAATTTGTTGCAATAATATATCTTCTTGGCCAAACCCAAGGGCTTGTTCAAAAATATCTGCACCGTAATATAGTACTGCATTAATACCTGTAAATTGTTGCAATACGGATAGAACTGTACCAATAATTACTATAGGAAATAGCGATTTTGTAAATATGGAAACTTTAATGGATTTATCCTCATTTTGAAGCGATTTTTTGATCTCAACAAACTCCCTATTCGCCATTTCTTCGCCATGAATTCTTGTCAAGATATTTTTAGCTTCTTCTTCTCGTCCTTTAATCATCAACCACCTTGGACTTTTAGGCACTTTAAACAAGAGCCCTAAAAACAGTAAGGCAGGAACCATTTCAGACCAGAACATAACTCTCCAACCACTACTTATATTCTCTTCTTCAGTCATTCCATTACCAATAAAATAGGTAACCAGGAAAACAACAAAAAAGCCAATTACAACCGCCATTTGATAATACGTCACCAGTGTACCTCGTTTATCTGCAGGTGATATTTCTGCAATATACATAGGCGCATTCATAGATGCCATACCTATGGCAATCCCTCCTAAAATCCTAAAAAACACCATCAATGAGATGGATTCGGGTAACATAGCAGGTAAACCAGACCCCCAAGCCGAAATGGCGAATAATACGGCAGCAATAATTAATGAGTTCTTTCTACCTATGGATTTACTAATAACTCCTGACCCTGCAGCTCCTAATAAAGCTCCTAACAGGGCACTACTTACTATAAAACCTTTTAAGGCACCAGTCAATTCAAAATATTTTGAAAAATAAAATTGAGTTCCATTGATAACTCCTGTATCATAACCAAACAACAGACCTCCGAGAGTAATTACAATAGTTATAAAATAGATGTTAATTCTTTTTGTAGATAGTTGACTCATAATTGAAAAGGATTATTAGTTGAAAATTACCGCGCAATATAAAAGATATTTTTTAAAATATCCATAACTTTTCTAATGATTCTATGAATAAGTCAGTTGAATTATTGATAAACCTTGATATAATCTATAGTAAACTCCTCAGGAAAAATGGAATCGTCAATTTCTTTTCCACCAAAATTACCCCCTATGGCCAAATTAATGATAAAATAAAATGGCTGATCAAATGGCCATGTTTCTGTTGTTTTATTTTCCGGAGCAAAAGAATAAAACAGTTTGTTATCGATATAAAAATCAACTTTATTCTGATTCCAATCTATCACATAGAGATGAAATCCTTCTTCGATCCCTTCTATCCGATCCTTTCTGGTATTTTTAGTATTCCCAAAGCTATCAGATGTATGTAGAGAGGTGAAAACCATATTTGGTTCCCTGCCTACATATTCTACAATATCAATCTCTCCACATAAAGGCCATCCAACATCAGAAATATTCGACCCCAACATCCATATGGCGGGCCACAATCCCTTGCCCAAAGGTAGCTTGGCACGAATCTCCATCCGGCCATATTGAAATTCTCTATTATTTTTTGTTGTAATCCGTGACGATGTATACAAACTGTCATGATTTTTTATAGCTGTAATGATTAAATGCCCGTTTTCCAGTCTGAGGTTGTTTTTTGTATAAATCTGACTTTCATCATTACCCCATCCACAGAGTTCAGGGCAACCATCTCCTAATTCAAAATTCCAATCTTTTTCATTCAATTGATCACTATCAAAGTTTTCTTCCCACACCAATTCTCTCTTTGGATTCTGACAAGAAAAAAATAGAATACTAAAACCAAACAATAATAATTTAGAACCTAACATTGAGATTAGTTTTTAAAGGAAAAACCTACTTTGGGCAAATCTACAAATTACCCATTATTTAATCTGCTATCTTTTTGAATTCGTCATATTATCGGCTACAACCAAGGTGTAATTTGCAATAGCCTCTTTTTCTTCATTGGTCATTTCTTCCCATTCTGTTTTAGTAACCGTAGCGACAGATTTAATATTAAATCCAGGTTGTACTTTATGTATCCACCATATAATTCCTTGGTTATAGTTAGAGTGATAAGA
>JAUXGV010000026.1 GCA_030621915.1 Flavobacteriaceae bacterium | reverse complement strand
TATTATCCAACTTTTCTTTGGGCTCCATTCCACCACCAACATCACTACCAATTATAAAATAATCTCCCATATTTTTAGCGATATCCACTGGAAAATTGTTAAGTACGCCACCATCAACTAAAAGCGTATTTTCATAAGGGACTGGTTTAAAAACACCAGGAATAGACATACTTGCTCTCATAGCCAAACTCAGAGAACCTTTGCCAATTACAATCTCATTTCCATTGACAATGTCTGTAGTGACAGCTCGATATGGAATTGATAAATTATCAAAATCTGTTATATTAATAACTGGATATGTTAGAATGGACATGTACTCTCTGAGTTTCTGATCTTTTAATAAGGCAGAACTCAATTTTGGCTTTCCTTTAACTAAATCTAAATCAATCAAATATTTTTTGAATTCACTTTTTTCTTCAACGCTTACATCCTTTAAAGAAATATCTCCACCCAGAAGCTCTTTCCAATCGATATTTTTAACAAGAACAGCAATACTATCACCTGAATAACCCATGGCATATAAGCCGCCGACAACACTTCCCATACTGGTACCAACAATTAAATCGGGAACAATACCTAGAGAATCCAAAGTTTGTAAAAGAGGGATATGAGCAATTCCTTTCGCTCCACCACCACTCAAAACTAGTGCCACTTGTGGTTTTTCTTGTTGTGAAAAAATTATTTGTGTTGAAATAACAAATAATAAGATTAAAATATAAAATAATTTTTTACCCATTTTTTACCCATTTTTTAGTCATATTTTATTGAAAGTAATAATTGATTTGAAATGCTCCTAAAATTAATTGATTCAATTCCTCATAATTCATATAATTTCATAATAAGTTTAAGATCGATCTTAAATCAATTTATTTTTGGGTTCTTACCATGGTAAAATTTACAATTCCAGCATGAATTTCAGCCCTCAATAAAGAGTTATTTTTATATTTATAATTATTTTTCTTTCCCTCAGGTGATGTTTTGAGATATTCTTGATCACCAATTTTTTTAAGATTATGAAATACTCCATGTTCTTCGGCATAAACCTTTGCAATATTTTTAGGCTCATTAAATAGTAACATTATAGTGCTATATTGAATCGTTTCATCAATTTCATTTTCCTTTGCATCATTTTTATAAAAGGTATAAATGTCATTATTTTTTTCTGTTGTTGTTTTAGTTTTTTGATGACCATTAAGGAATATATTGACGTTAGATTCAATCAGGTCGTTATTGAAATAAATGGCTTCATATTTATATTCAACTTCTATTTTAGTAAAAATATGTGTTGTAATAATTGTTTGATCCGTGTAGATAGTTCTTTCATCATTAGTATCCTTTATGGCTTTTAAGGTACCAATCACTTTATCATTATGCAAAATATTAAAATAAAGTATTTTTTTTTGAGCCGATAAATGGAAACTCATGACAATTGCCAGTAAGGTTAAAATATAAAACCGAATAGTCATGATTAATAAATTAATTCAATAAATTTAATAATAATATTAAAATGTGAATTTATAAAAATATGAAATTCAATGTTATGTTACAAATTACTACAGATTTTAAATAAAAAAAGGAAGAAAATATTTAATTTTCTTCCTTTTTTTATTGGGTATTTTATCTCCTTCTTCTACCGCTATTCTTACTTTCCCCACGACGATTATCATTGCGACTACTGCTACCCTTTCTATCTCTCCTGTCGCCTCCTCTAGATTCTCCATTGGATTTAAACTTATTAAAAGGTTTTTTTCTTCTCCCTCCTGAGCTTCGTTTAGATTTTTTAGTAACTTCCACAATTACAGATCTGCCATTGAAATTTGAGTTTCCTAAATTTTCCAGAATGTCATCGGTAGAATTCTTATCGATTTCAAAAAATGAAAAGCTTTTTAATATTTCAATTTGGCCTATTTCAACATTCTGTTTTTTTATATTGTCATTAATAAGTCCTATTAATTTTGCAGGGTTTAAATCATCCATTTTACCAATATTGATATAAAAACGGGTGAAATTTTCGTCATCAAATTTTTTCCCATCATTAGAATCACTGCCATTTAAATCCCCTGCATTTTCATAATAGGCAAGAAACTGATTGAATTCCAACGACACAAATCTCTGGATCAATTGCTCCCTGTCAAGTCCTTCTAATTTTGTATATACATCCGGTAAAAAATCTTTAATTTCTTTCTCGTTAACTTCAATATCATGTACCTTATCTATTAAGGTATACAATTGTTTTTGACAGATCTCCTTTCCATTCGGTACCTGTTTAAACTCGAACTTTTTATTTATTTTTCTTTCAATGGGTCTGAGTTTACCTTTTTCCTTTGGGGTGATTAAGGCAATTGAGATTCCTTCTTTTCCCGCCCTTCCGGTTCTTCCACTTCGATGCGTATAATTTTCAGCTTGATCTGGTAATTTATAATTGATTACATGCGTAAGGTCATTTACATCCAGGCCTCGAGCAGCGACATCTGTAGCTACCAAAATTTGTAAATGTTTACTTCTGAATTTCTGCATGACCATATCACGCTGTGCTTGAGATAGGTCACCGTGTAATGCGTCTGCATTATATCCATCAGCAATTAATTTATCAGCAATTTCTTTTGTTTCTCTTCGGGTCCTACAAAAAATAATACTATAAATATTGGGATTTATATCTGCAATTCTCTTCAAGGCAGGATATCGATTTCTGTCAGAAACCATATAACATTCATGACTCACCTTATCAGCACCCACATTTTTTTTACCTGCAGTAATTTCCACAGGATTTTTCATGTAGTTTCTGGCAATTGCTTCAACTTCTCTTGGGAAGGTTGCTGAAAAAAGCAGGGTTTGTTTTGATTGAGGAGTGGCCTCTAAAATTTGATCCAATTCATCTTTAAAACCCATGTTTAACATCTCATCCGCTTCATCCAAAACCAACCATTGAATACTTTTGAGATCCAATCGTCTCCTTTTAATAAGGTCAACAGTTCTTCCGGGAGTTCCAACTACAATCTGAACGCCTCTTTTCAATTTGCTAATTTGCTCATCAATTTTTGCTCCTCCATAAACTGCCAAAACATTAAACCCTTTGATATTTTTCGCAAATTCATCTATGTTTTTAGCAATTTGTATGGCTAGCTCACGGGTAGGTGAAAGGATAATGGCTTGTGTGCTTTTATTTGCCAAATCAACTTGCTCTAAAATGGGTAAGCTAAATGCGGCTGTTTTACCCGTACCTGTTTGAGCAAAAGCTTTTAAATCATCCTTCGAACTAATAATTTGCGGGATCGCAATTTTTTGAATGTGAGTTGGCTCTTGATATCCTAAGTCAACCAAGGCATCAACTATGGCTTGATTCAAGCCCAGATCATTAAATATCGACATATATTTTTATTTGCAAAACTTCATTTATCTGTAAAACTCTGGTTTGCAAATAAATACTTTGTTTCTGTTTTTGAGTTTGCAAAAGTAAGCTTAAATTAAAGAAGTATACTATAATTTAGTGTTTTTTAAGCTTTGTCAATTGGTGTTCGAAATTTTTATCGGTAAAAAACAAATATCCGTTATGAATATTACCTTCTTTATTCACAATAATTGTTCTAGACATATCGCCTTGAAAGAAACTATAGTTGATGGAATTTTTGGAAATAATAAATTGATTCTCCTCCGATAAGTTTTTAGATTTCACAAATTTCACCCAATCTTCACTAACTTTATCTCTTTCAATACCAATAAATATCAGATCTGGATTTTCTTTTTTCAATTTAACGAGTTTCACATAGAGTGATTGAATATATTCTTCATGTTTAGGCCAAAAATAAATTACAGTATTGTTGTTTTGAGTAATATCATTAATGCTTACTTTATTTCCATTAATATCATAAGCATTAACTTCGGGTAATTTGTCCCCATGCTTGAATTGATTTTTTTGCTTCTTTGATATTTTAATTTCATCAATCAATGATTCATCAGAACAGTTTTCAAAAAAATATTCCTCAATACTTTTCATTTCATCATCTGTTGTTCCCTTATTATGGATTGCAGACCAACATCGTCCGGCTAATAATCTATTTTTAAATCTTTCAATCTTTATTTCCTCATTAACAACTTTCATATAAATTAATGAAGAATTAAGTTTTTTCGGATTCTCTAAATACTGTTTATATGCTTTAAGTTTAAGATATTTTAAAATATACATTCGGTAAGGCCCAAAAAACAACAACGATTCATCATTAAAATCTATTTTTTCATGAAAATCATAATAAGAATCACTTAATTTTGGTAATGCATCTAATTTTAAGGCATATTTATTTTCAAAGGGGTAAACTTCTTTTAAATAATAAATAGGAAAATCAATGCCAGCTTTAGCCAGTTTATCAAATATAATAGAAGGCTTCTCCTCCTCTGTCATCAATAAGTCATTATATGTACCCAAGCGTTTTGACAATTCAGACTCTATTACTTTATTAAGTTCTTTTTCATCCAACTCATATCCATGATTAATATGAAAATTTTTTTGATATTTCTCCTGATACAACCATTGACCTATCAAATAATTATTTTTATTGGCCTGAGTCCCACTATAAATTAAAGATTCATCAAAATCCCATGTATTAAGATAAATCTGAAGGCTATCATTGGGTTCCAAATAAAAAATTTGATATTCATCACCATGATGAAAGGAATATATACCGGGTACAATGGAATCCAAATGGAAAGAAAATTTATTTTTTGAATCTATTCTAGCAGTATCTATATACACATTATTTTTTGCAAAATAAACATATCCTTCTTTAGGATTTTTTATTTTTCCACCAAAAAATGTAATGTTATTTTCTTTGGATTTATCAATACAACCAAAAGTGATCAGCAACACACCGATAGTTAAAAATAAATTTACAAGTGATAAGGAGTAATTTTTTTTCAAATAAAATAATTTAAACATGATAGACAAATGTAATAAGTTGTATTCTTTAGTCTTGTTAATGTGATGTTAAATAATTTCACATAAAAGGTTAAAGTTAATTGTGTTAATTAACATATTGGATTTCAAAATGACTAATAATACATCGTATAAAATGATTAAATATTGTTGGATTTTTATACTTTTGCAAAAATTTAAGAATTTAGCATGTTAACAGTATCAAATTTATCGGTGCAATTTGGAAAAAGAATTTTGTTTGATGAGGTAAATACAGCCTTTACTCAAGGAAATTGTTATGGAATTATTGGCGCAAATGGATCAGGAAAATCAACATTTTTAAAAATTATTTCTGGTGAAATTGATCCTACTTCGGGTTCAGTAAGCCTGGAAAAAGGAAAACGGATGTCGGTTTTATCACAAGATCATTTTGCATTTGATGATTATCCGGTTTTGGAAACTGTTTTGATGGGGAATAAGCCTTTATTCGACCTTAAGAAGGAACTTGACGCCATATATGCCAAACCCGATTTTTCTGAAGAAGACGGAGTGAAAGCCGGCGAATTGGGTGTGGATTTTGAAGAGATGGGAGGGTGGACAGCAGAAAGTGAGGCCGCAAGTTTATTGTCATCTGTGGGTGTTAAGGATGATTTGCATGATACTTTAATGAAAGACCTTGATGGTAAAACGAAGGTGAGAATATTAATAGCTCAGGCATTATTTGGGAATCCGGATGTATTAATTATGGATGAACCAACAAATGATCTGGATTTTGAAACTATTGGATGGTTGGAACATTTTCTGGCAAATTTCGATAATACGGTGATTGTAGTTTCTCACGACCGTCATTTCTTGGATGCAGTTTGCACCAAAATTTCTGATATTGATTTTGGAAAAATGAATCAATATACAGGTAATTATTCTTTTTGGTATGAGTCCAGTCAATTAGCGGCAAAACAAAAAGCACAACAAAATAAAAAGGCTGAAGAAAAGAAAAAGGAATTGGAAGAATTTATTAGAAGATTTTCTGCCAATGTTGCCAAATCCAAGCAGGCAACTAGTAGAAAAAAAATGATTGATAAATTAAATATTGAAGATATAAAACCTTCTAGTAGAAGGTATCCGGCAATTATCTTTGAACAAGAACGCCTTGCTGGGGATCAGATTTTGAATGTAGAAAATTTGTCAAAATCATTTGAAGGCGAAGTTTTATTTGATAATATTGATATCAATTTATCTAAAGGAGATAAAGTGTTTTTATTATCGAAATACTCAAGGGCTGCCACAGCATTTTATGAAATCATTACTGATAGTATTCAATCAGATAATGGTGATTTCAAATGGGGAGTGACAACAAATCAAGCTTATTTGCCTGTTGAAAATTCTGAGTTTTTCAATAATCAATTGAGCTTAGTTGATTGGCTGCGTCAATATGCAAAAACTGAAGAAGAACGCGAGGAAGTCAACATTCGTGGCTTTTTAGGTAAAATGATTTTTAGTGGAGATGAAGCTTTAAAGGGAAGCAACGTTCTTTCAGGGGGAGAGAAGGTAAGGTGTATGCTTTCGAGAATGATGATGACCAGAGCAAATGTATTATTGATAAATGAGCCTACAAATCACCTGGATCTTGAATCAATTCAGGCCTTTAATAATGCACTGAAAAACTATAAGGGTACCGTTGTTTTTTCTACTCATGATCATGAGTTTGCTCAAACTGTTGCAAACAGAATTATTGAAATAACACCGAAAGGAGTTATAGATAGATATATGACATTTGATGAATATTTAGATGATAAAAAAATAAAAGAGCTAAGAAATAAAATGTACGCTTAAATTTTTTAACACTTCATTAAGAAAAATTACGGTGATTATTGGATTTTTTTTAGGAATTTTTTCTTGGATGAAATTTTTCTACAACGGTTTTTAAGTGACTTTTGTCCAAATGCATATAAATTTCTGTGGTTGTAATACTTTCATGACCCAACATTTGTTGAATTGCTCTTAAATCGGCGCCATTTTCTAAAAGATGTGTTGCGAAGGAATGCCGGAAGGTGTGAGGGCTAACATTTTTATCTATTCCAACTTGTTGAACTAAATCCTTCAAAATTATAAAAACCATATTTCGTGAAAGCTGTCTTCCTCTTCGGTTTAAAAATATATTGTCTTCAAATCCTTTTTGAATCTTAATTTTAGTCCTAATTTGATTTAGATAAATATTAATAATTTTAATGGTATACATGTTAATTGGAACAAACCTTTCCTTATTTCCTTTGCCTATTACTCTTATAAAGCCTTCTTCAAAAAAAAGATCTGATATTTTTAAATTAATCAATTCACTCACTCTCAAGCCACAACTGTATAAAGTTTCTAACATGGCTTTATTTCTTTCACCTTCAGGTTTACTAAGATCAATTTGAGAAATTATTTGTTCAATTTCATTTTCGGACAAAGTATCAGGTAATTTTCTACCTATTTTAGGTGATTCTAATAAATCAGTTGGATTTATTTTTCGATAATCCTCAAAAATTAAATAATCAAAAAAATTGCGAAGTCCCGAAATCAACCTGGCTTGAGTTCGAGCATTAATACTTTTGGATGCATGATAAATAAATTGATGGATGATGCCATCATCAATAGATATGGGTGTTATATTTATATTATGTTCATTCAAATAATTAATTAATTTTTTGACATCATTACTATAACTATTGATCGAGTTTTCAGATAAACCTCTTTCAATTTTTAAATAATGTTTATAGTCATGTAATGCACTATTCCAATTCATAAGAAGATAACAAAATTTTCAATAATAAATTCAAATGGTTTTTGTAAAATTATAGTATTTTTGAAAACAGAACATATTTTTCTGCTTAAATTCTTATTTTATGAAAATTATAATTATTAACGGTCCTAACCTAAATTTACTTGGGAAAAGAGAACCGGATATATACGGAAAGGTGACATTTGAATCTTATTTTAAAATGTTACAGGAAAAATTTCCCGAAATAAAATTGGAATACTTTCAATCGAATATTGAAGGAGAAATTATTGATAAACTTCATGATGTTTCCATAGATTATGACGGTATCATTTTAAATGCTGCAGCATATACTCACACTTCTATTGGAATTGGTGATGCCATTAAAGCTATTCAGGCTCCTGTAATAGAGGTTCATATTTCCAATGTGTATTCAAGAGAGAAATTTAGACATCAATCATACATTGCTCCAAATGCATCGGGTATCATAGCTGGTTTTGGTTTGCAAAGTTATGAGCTGGCGTTACTGTCAATTATAAAATGATCCTTGAATTTATTTCAAAAGATTGGATGATTTATTAAAAATTTAATAAATTTTATCAAATATCATATTTTATTCCTTATCTTTTTTATTTTTACCTTCTTAATAACTAGTATATGATTTTAGTAGCGGATAGTGGTTCTACAAAAACCAATTGGATTGCATTAAATAGTAAGGGTGAAACTTATTTCAAAATTGATACGCCCGGGTTGAATCCGGCTGTTTTTGCTAGAAAAACAATCTATGATAGGGTAGTTTCAAAAAAAGAGTTATATGATAATAGGCTGGAAGTTGAAAAAATATTTTTTTATGGCGCCGGATGTGGAACAGAAAATGCTCGTAAAAATTTAAGGAATATTTTTGTCGAAATATTTGAAAATGCAGAAATCGAAATTTACGAGGATACTATAGCTGCCGTAAAGTCTTTACGTACAGATGTTCCTGGTATTGTTTGCATATTAGGAACCGGCTCAAATTGCAGTTATTTTGATGGTAAACAAACACATCAAAAAATAGTTTCGCTTGGATATATCATTATGGATGGAGCGAGCGGTAACTATTATGGGAAAGAATTATTGAGGGAGTATTATTATAATAAAATGCCTGGTGAGTTTGCAAAGAAATTTGAAAGTAAGTATGATTTAAATGCGGATACAATTAAAGAGAATATTTATAAAAAAGACAATCCAAATACTTATTTGGCCCAAATTGGCAGATTTTTGATTGAAAACAAATCAAGTGACTATACACAAGCCATCATAAAAAAAGGACTGCGTCAATTTACTGAAAATCAAATTTTGCAATTTGAAGAAAGTAAAACCACACGAATAAATTTTGTTGGTTCAATAGCTCATTTTTTAAGCCAAGAAATTGAAGAAGTTTTGGCTGAGTATAATTTGAAATTAGGAAAAATAATTAGGCACCCAATTATTAGTTTGGCTGAATACCATGCTTCACAAATTTAATTATATGGAGATTGCAATAATTTCTCATGATGGTAAAAAAGCTGAAATGGTTCAATTTTTAAATGAGAATAAATCAATTTTGGAATCAAAAAACATACATTTAATTGCCACAGGAACAACAGGTTTAAAGGTCGAAAAAGCGGGAATTAAAGTTGAAAAATTACTATCAGGCCCTTATGGAGGCGACGCTCAGATTGCGGCTCGAGTGGCAGAGGGTAAAACTAAGATGGTTTTGTTTTTTAGAGATCCTTTGGAAAAACATCCTCATGAACCTGATATTTTTATGTTGATGCGACTGTGTGATGTTTATGATGTTCCATTAGCAACCAATCCTTCTACAGCCGAGTTACTGATAAAAGCACTTTAAAATAATTTCAATAGTTTTTAAATGGATCTAACGGCAATAGCTGATATTTCAACATGAACATTTTTGGGCAGTTTTGATACCTGAACTGTTTCTCTGGCTGGTGCTTTATCTTCATCAAAGAAGGATCCATAAATGGAATTAATCTTAGAAAAGTTGTCCATATTTGTAATGTAAATTGTTGTTTTTACTATATTTTCAAAGTCCATATCAGAGGCTTCTAAGACAGCTTTTAAATTGCTCATTACTTGTTGCGTCTCATCAGAAATATTATTTGTAATTAATTCATTGGTTTCTGGATGAATCGCTATTTGACCTGATGTGAAGAGAATCCCATTTGATAAAATGGCCTGGTTGTAGGGGCCGATAGGAGCAGGAGCATTCTTAGTTTTAATTATATTTTTCATAGGTACAGTATTTAGAAGTTAGTTTAATTATAAAAGTACAAATCTTAAACCTTTTTTTAACTTAAAATAATCGTTTGTCCGGAACCTTTCTCTGATCGTATTTTAAATCGCTAAATAATCCTTGTTTTACTCCAATGAAAAAATAATATGTAGCTCTATCACCAAAAGGGATCCAATTAAAACTGAATCTCCAACTGTCTAAATCTCTTTCAAAGCGCAATTGGGTATAGGTAATTCCATTATTTTCAAAATCATACCCCGAAGAGACTCCAACCCGCCATTTGGGCGAGAATTCTAAATTTCCGGTAAGCTGAACAGAATTGGACGAAATATTGCCATCACCTCTAAAGTTAGAATAGGTTAAAGAATATTGCAACCGCACATCCCAGGGCATTTGATTATCATATAATTTGGTAACCTTTATTTCCCCATCTCCCTGATCCGTATCACTCGATCTATTATCAGACAAACTCTTTCCAAAAAACTCTGATTCATTAGAACCTTGATCATCATTTCTGTTGGTAGAGGAATTTTTTTCCTTATTTTTCCCTAATTCGGTACTTTTAATGGAATATCCAGATGTTAATCCTGCATTGGTCAATCTAAATAAGCTGCCTCCATTATCTATATTAAAAGTATTAATTCTAGTTCCATTCGCATTGATTGCATATGGATCCATCGTTGCTCTCAGATTTATATTTAATTTTCCATCCAGAAGTTGTGTGCCCGTATTCATTTGAAGAGGACTCCATTTCAGCGAATCAGCGGCAATATTATAGCTTGTTGAAAAATTTAGATTATTTAACAATTTTATCTTTTTAGGTTCTTCATCAGAGAATTCATCTTCAGGTCTTAATTTTGCTTCAAAATTATTGTTAAGAGACATGCCAATACTATTATTTATTCCTTGAGACGGTCCTCCATATATACCATTTTGAAATCTATTATATTCACGAAGGTCCTCTGGGTCAAGACTTGCCTGATATTCGTCGTAATATTGACTAAAATCAGGTCGATAGCCCCAGCCTATAGAAGGGCGTAGTACATGTCTGAGAGCTTCTATATTTCCTTTTTTGAATCGAAACGTACCATAAATAGTTGTTGATAATGAAGCATTTACAGAATATTCTCTAAAGGAGGCAAAGCCATTGATCGTATCGTTAACAACTTCTTCTTCTTCTTCATCCCAATTTTTTTCTATGGTTTTTAAATACCAGACTTCTTTATAATTTGCATTGGGTGAAACTGTAAAATGTTTTAAAAATCTTAAACTTGTTCCAATATTTACATCTTGTTTGATGCCTGATTTTGCATCTTTAAACATATCATCTTTTAAAAAATCTTCATCGGTAGTTGACACCCTATTTTGTAAAGCCATGGTATAGGTCATTCCAATATTATGAAAGGCATTTTTCTTAGAACCAACCTTGGGAGCAAAAGGATAGACTCGATCCATATTTAAATTGAATGAGGGTAAATTCATATCAATTTTTTTGGTGTTCGTGTTTTGAGTATGAGTTAATGATACATTCATATTGAATGGTGTACCGGTAAATTTTCTTGAATAATTTATTGAGGAGCTAAATGTATTAACCAAATATAACGGGGAGCTTAATTCATTCAATGATTCTCTAAAATACTGACTGCTACCAAAATTAACGGAGGCCGAAAAACGTCCATTCGGATTTGACTGAGCTGCTTGGCTATGTGACCATCTTATAAAATAATTAGTTGATTTACTATAATCTGGAAACCCTCTTTCGCTATTGATGAGATTCTCATATCTAAAGCTAAAGTTTCCAGTAAATTTATATCGTACAGCATAGTTTGATTCTGTTCTTATTCCCCAACTTCCATTTGTGTAAATATCCCCTAATATAGCCAAATCAATATAATCGTTTATATTGAAATAGAAGCCTCCATTTTGTAAGAAATACCCTTGACTACTATTTTCTCCCCATGTTGGAAGTAAAATACCCGAAGCTCTATCTTTTGTAATAGGTGCATAGAAAAAGGGTAAAATTAGAGGTGTTGGCACATCCGCAATTACGAGATGACTGGTTCCTCCAACAATTTTACTATCAGGAACAACCTTAATATTTGAAGTTTGAATATAATAATCGGGATTTTCCTTTTTAGACGAGGTGAATTTGGCTTTATTCACATAATAAACACTGTCGTTTTCTTTTTTGGTTACTTCTCCAAGTATGGTTAACCCTTGTTGATCTGATCGAGAATTGTAAATTATAGCCTTTTCATTTTTAAAATTATAAATTAATGAATCTTGAACTGATTCCTGAGCTCCTTGAGTGAAAACAGGTTTTTGAATGTAATTCCCTAAGCTATCAAAAATACCTGTGGCCGTTGCAAGGCTTTTTTCATAGTCTATTATAATCTGTCCGGCTTTAAGCGTAATATCCTGATAATATAATTCGGCCCCATCATATAATGTTGCCTCATGTTTGATGAAATCATTTGATTGATAGCCCAAAGCATTATGAATGATATTATCTTCTAAAAATTCTTTGGTTATTTTGGTACTGTCAATTTTAGTAGTATCAAGTTCAATAATATTTAAATCCGGTTTATTTACAACATTAAGGCTGTCAATTTTTGAACTTAAATTATTTTCACCATCTTTTTGTTCAATTTGAGCATAACTCAATTGTAAATCAAAGCAAAAAAACAATAGGAATAAAACTATGTATCTTAAATTTGTATACAATGCTATAAATAGTATTTTTGTAAAAAAATTTCTAATTTTTTAATTTACAAACTTACGTATATTTTTTAAGGGTGTATGTATTAAAAATAAGAAAACTAATAGTGATTAAAAATGAGTTTATTGCCTAAAAAAAATTGTGAATCACCTCATTTGAAAGGTGTGTATTGTTTATTTTTTGTACTTTTTTCGTGTCTGTTGTTAAATTCTCAGGAAAATTTTAGGGTGGTTTTAGATGCCGGTCATGGAGGTAAGGACCCTGGTAATTTAGGTAATAATTATGTGGAAAAAGATATCTCTCTCAATATTATATTGGAGGTAGGAAGACAGCTGAAAAAAGAAAACAATATTGAAGTTATTTATACACGTGATGATGATACTTTTATAGAATTAGACGAACGGGGTAAAATTGCTCAAAGAGCCGAAGCGAATCTTTTTGTATCTGTTCATTGTGATGCTTTTAGAAAGTCGGAAGTGCATGGAATAAGTACTTTTGTGCTGGGTTTACATGAAAATGATAGAAATTTTGAAATAGCAAAAAGGGAGAATTCGGTAATTTTAATGGAGGATAATTATGAGAAAAGGTACGAGGGTTTTGACCCTAATTCTCCAGAAGCAGTTATCGGTATTACCTTAATGCAAGAAGAATTTTTGGATCAAAGTTTGTTTATGGCAAGCCTGCTTCAAAAGAATTTTGTGAATGATCACAATAGATTAGATAGATTGGTCAAGCAGGCAGGTTTTTTGGTTTTAAGAAATACTTTTATGCCTAGTGTATATGTTGAAGCGGGTTTTTTAACCAACGATAAAGAAGGAGCTTATTTGAATTCAAAAAAAGGACAACAAGAAATAGCACAATCTATTTATACGGCAATTAAGGAATATAAAAAACAAATCGATGAAAATTTGGTAGTGGATCAAGTTGACATTGAAGAACCTGGAATAGATAAAAGCCCTGATAGAGTATTTGAGGGTGTTGAATTTAAGGTTCAAATTGCCTCGAGTTCTAAAAAAGTTGAACTCAAATCATACAATTTCAAAGGTGTTAAGGGAGTTGAAAGATCGAAAATAGGTAGCCATTATAAGTACTATTATGGTAACTCATCAAACTATGATGAGATATTAAAAATTAGAAAAATTGCAAAAGAAAAAGGTTTTCCTTCAGCTTTTGTTGTTGCTTTTAAAAATGAAGAAAGAATATCAATTTCAGAGTTATTAAATTCGTCACAATAATGAGTAGTATTTTTTACTAAACAAAATTATTAGTAATATTGCTAAACAAAATTTAGAATATTGAAAATATCAAGAGAATTAAAAACAGGAGTCGCTGCTATAGTTATAATTGTACTTTTTATTTGGGGCTTTAATTTCCTTAAAAATCAGAGTGTATACGATAGTACACGCACATTTTATGTTGAATACTCTGATGTTCAGAGCCTTACTTCTGCAAGTCCGGTTACAATTAGTGGGTTGAATGTGGGAAAAGTTTCAAATATATCATTTCACCCTGAAAAAAAAGGAATATTGGTTGTTCGAATAAGTTTAACCAATAATGTAAAATTTTCAAATAATAGTATCGCGCAAATATATAGTCCAGATTTATTAAGTGGAAAGGCGGTTAAGATAATAATGGCAGGTGATAATGAATATGCTGTAAAAGGGGATACTTTAAAGGGAGGAATTGATTTGGGCCTTTTAGGGGATTTAGGCAATCAAATTGGACCTTTGAAATCAAAAGTTGAGAATTTTGTAAGTAATACGGATTCACTTATGTTGGGGTTAACAGAATTGTTAGATGATGAAAATCAAAAAAACCTTAAACTATCATTAGAGAATTTTAAAAATATATCCTATAAAGTTGATGGAATTCTTGAAAATAACAATAATAAAATTGATAGTATATTGAGTCGTGCAAATGAAGGAATGCTTGCTTTTTCACAAATGATGGATTCGTTGAATCAAGCTGACTTAAAAGCTACGGTATATAAATTACAAAACACTTTAAATAATTTTAATCAGTTGTTAGATAGCATTCAAAGTGGGCATGGTACTTTAGGTAAAATTGTTAATGACGAAAAGTTATATGATAATTTAACGGCTGCATCTAAAGAGTTAGAGGAGTTACTTCGCGATTTTAAATTGCACCCTAAACGTTATGTTAATGTTTCTGTATTTGGTAAAAAGGCTAAACCTTATGAGGAAACAGAGGACGAATAGTTAATAAGTTCTAAAAAAAATGGCAACATAAAACATCATTATTATTTAGATTTACTTTTGAATTTAAATGTAAACTATAGCTAAATATTTACATGCCTTACTTATCAAATATTTTATTTGCAATATTACTCGTTGCTGGAATTGGTTTTTTTATTAGAAATGTAAAAAAGTTGATCCGCAATATTAAAATGGGTAAGAATATTGACAGAAATGATCGTACATCGGAAAGATGGAAAAATATGATCTATATAGCTTTGGGTCAATCCAAAATGGTTAAACGCCCCATTGCTGGGGTACTTCATATTATTGTTTATCTGGGATTTCTAATTATTAATATTGAAGTAATAGAAATTGTAATTGATGGATTGTTTGGAACACATAGAGTTTTTTCCTATGCAGGTAGGTTGTATAATGTATTGATAGCATCGTTTGAAATTCTAGCATTATTGGTATTGATATCGGTAATCATCTTTTGGATTCGAAGAATTATTTTAAGAATTCCAAGGTTTTGGAATAAAGAAATGACTTCATGGCCTAAAAATGATGCATTGAATATTTTGTATTTCGAGATGGTTTTGATGTGTTTGTTTTTGTTTATGAATTCTGCTGATTATAGTTTACAACAACTTCAAATTGAACCCTATGCCCAAGTTGGAAGCTTTCCAATAAGCAGATATTTGGCAATTTTATTGCCTCAAAATGTGAATACCTTAATAATAATTGAGCAAGTATGTTGGTGGCTACATATTATTGGCATTTTTGTTTTTTTAAATTATCTTTATTATTCAAAACATTTACACATCTTATTGGCATTTCCAAATACTTATTTTGCCAATTTAAATGCCTTGGGTAAATTTGATAATTTGGCATCGGTGACTAATGAGGTTAAACTGATGCTTGATCCAAATGCCGATCCTTATGCCACTCCTGAAGAAACAGATTCCAATGATGTTCCGGATAAATTTGGGGCAAGTGATGTCACAGATTTATCTTGGGTGAATTTATTGAATGCGTATAGTTGCACCGAATGTGGACGATGCACCTCTGTATGCCCGGCGAACATAACTGGAAAGGAACTTTCTCCTCGTGCGATTATGATGAAAACACGTGACAGGATTGAGGAAATGGGAAAATTTATTGATAATAATAGTATCGAAGATTTTAAAGAAAAAGGAGATGGAAAATCATTATTATCGACCATCTCTAATGAAGAAATATGGGCTTGTACAAGCTGTAATGCATGTGTAACTGAATGCCCAATCAGTATTGACCCCTTATCAATTATTGTTGATTTAAGAAGATATTTGGTTATGGAACAGTCATCAGCACCTAATGAATTGAATATGATGTTAACAAATATTGAAAATAATGGTGCACCGTGGCAATATAATCAAATGGATAGATTAAATTGGAAAGACGAATAATATGTTATAATTTTAAGGAATTAAATTTATGATTAAATGAAAGTAGCTATTATCATTTTTTTCACGAAAAAATGATTTGTTACAAACCTGTTAGAGGCAGGTAGCTTATAACCATAGAATAAGAATAAATATATGAGAGTACCAACAATGGCTGAAATGATGGCGGAAGGTAAAAGTCCTGAAGTTCTATTTTGGGTTGGTTGTTCGGGAAGCTTTGATGATAGAGCAAAGAAAATAACCAAAGCTATGATTAAGATTTTAATCAAAGCCGATGTAGAATTTGCCGTTCTAGGAACAGAAGAAAGTTGTACAGGAGACCCCGCGAAAAGAGCCGGAAATGAGTTTTTATTTCAAATGCAGGCAATGACAAATATTGAAGTGTTAAATGCATATGAAGTAAAAAAAATAGTTACAACATGTCCTCATTGTTTTAATACTTTGAAAAATGAATATCCGGAATTAGGTGGAGATTATAAAGTAATGCACCATACCGAATTTATAAACTCATTATTGAATGAGGGTAAAATATCCATTGAAGGGGGTAAATATAACGGAAAACGAATTTCATTCCATGATCCTTGTTATTTGGGTAGAGGAAACGATATCTATGAGGCTCCAAGAGAGTTAATCAGAAAGTTAGATGTTGAGCTGGTTGAAATGAGGAGGTGCAAATCAAATGCCTTATGTTGTGGGGCTGGAGGTGCGCAAATGTTTAAAGAATCCGAAAAAGGAAATAAAGACATTAATGTTGAGCGAACTGAGGATGCATTGGAAGTTAATGTAAATATAATTGCAACAGGTTGCCCTTTTTGTAATACCATGATGACTGATGGAATTAAAAATAAAGAAAAAGAAAACGAGATAGAAATATTGGATATAGCTGAACTAATAGTTAATGCGAATAATTTATAAATTATTAAGATATGCCTTTTGTGAGAGATAAAAATTTAGTAAATATCTATGAAGAGATCGATAAAGCAAAAGAAACCATTAAAACTTTATCATCCGATTTAAAGGAGGAAGAGGAAAATAACTCGATACTAAAAAAACACCGTATTATACTTGGTGTATTTGCTTTGGTTGTTTTATTATTATTTTTATGGTCATTTTTACCAAAATCAAAACAGTATAAAGAGGAATACCTCATTAAAAATAACCTGAGTATTATTGATACTGATTCCTTGCATTCACTGAATCGGAAGGTGAATCAAATTATAGTATTGGATTCTTCTAAAACTTCGCTAGCTGATTTGAGTATTGTGTATAGTGTTCAAATAGGCGCTTATGCAAATTTTAATTCTAATTTAATTTCGGATGATTTGTCGCATTTAATTGAATTTGAAGAAGATGGAATTAATAAGTATGCAATCGGTAAATTTACAACGTATAAAGAAACTGTTTCACTTCGAGATGATCTTAGACGCCTGGGATTTAGGGATTGTTTTATTATAGCAAAATCTTACGATGTACCTGTCGATATTAAGGAAGCTTTGGAATTGAGTAATGAAGAATGGATTAGAGGAAGTGCCACTCCCAAATAATTAATCTAGTTGTCAATTGTCTACAGTTAAATCATGGCTTAAAGCCGCACGTTTACGTACACTACCCTTGTCATTATCCGGAATATTATTAGGATCTTTTTTGGCTTATTCCGAAAGTGTTTTTAATATTTATATTTTTATCCTTGCTTTGATGACCACTATTGGTTTTCAAGTAATTTCCAATTTTGCCAATGATTATGGTGATGGGGTAAAAGGAACAGATAATGATGAAAGAATTGGACCGGTAAGAGCATTACAAAGTGGTGAAATAACACCCAGTCAGATGTTAAAGGGCATTAAGATATGCGGAGGACTTACCTTAATAATTGCATTGCTTTTGATATTTGTTTCTTTTGGCTGTGAAAACATCGGGTTTTCTATTATTTTCATTGGTTTAGGATTGGCAAGTATATATGCTGCAATAAAATATACTATAGGTAAAAATGCTTATGGATATAACGGATTTGGGGATATTTTTGTTTTTTTATTTTTCGGTATTCTTAGTGTTTGTGGTTCCTATTTTTTATTTACACATAGCTTAAAATTTTCTATTTTTTTACCTGCAATTTCTGTAGGATTGTTGAGTACAGGGGTTTTGAATCTAAACAATATGCGCGATAGAGAATCGGATAAAAAATCTGGAAAAAATACTCTGGTAGTTAAAATAGGAGAGGAGTTTGCAAAATATTACCATTATTATTTACTGATTTCAGCCTTTTTAGCTGCCCTTCTTTTTACAACAATTAATTATAATTCGTGGCAACAGTTTTTATTTCTTTTGGCATTTGTGCCTATTTTTCAACATCTCATTTTTGTATATAAAAATGAAGATCCAAAAATGTTGGATCCGGAATTAAAGAAATTGGCATTAAGTACTTTTCTTTTTGCCCTTTTATTGGGTTTAGGGCAAATATTTTAAATCCGCATTATGCATTAGAACTTCAAGATGTAATAGATTTTCAAATGCATAATGTGGGTTAAACATGACAAATCCAATATTAATGGTAATGGTGCCAAAATAGTTGGTGATTTAATGTAAAAAATGAATAACTAGTTTTTACACATATTTTCCAAAAGGTAAATTAAAGGATTTAAGATTTTCATTTGAATATGAATTGCCACTATATCAAACATTAAATGGAATTCAACTGGAAAATAATGGATCATTTTATGTTAGGAATGTAATATGCCTTCCATTAAAAAAATGGATTCATCAAACTGAAATCGCAGAAGAAAAAATTTCTTCTGCGATTTTTTTTGCATTATTTTGTAAATTGCAGGATATTGAATCAAACTAAAATGAAAATCACTTACTTAGGTCATTCTTCTTTGAGTATTCAATTGAAGAATATTAATATTATAGTTGATCCATTTATTTCTGGTAATGAGCTGGCCGAGCATATTGATATATCGGTTCTTCAAGCAGATTTCATTTTAATTACTCACGCACATGAGGATCATATTTTAGATGTAGAGACGATCGCTAAAAGAACTGGAGCCAAGGTGATTTCTAATTTTGAAATCGTAAATTATTATGGAAAATTAGGTATCACAGGCCACCCCATGAATCATGGTGGAAGTTGGGAATTTAGTTTTGGTAAATTAACCTATACAAATGCGGTTCATTCAAGCTCTTTCCCAGATGGAACCTATGGAGGTCAACCAGGTGGTTTTGTTTTGGAGTCAGATGAGGGCAATATTTATATCGCAGGAGATACAGCATTAACCATGGATATGAAATTAATTGCTTTACAAACCAAATTGGATTTGGCTATTTTACCCATTGGCGATAATTTTACCATGGGAATTGAAAGTGCGATTATAGCATCAGATTTTATTCAATGCAATTATATTTTGGGAGTTCACTATGACACATTTGGGTATATAAAAATAGATCATTTAAAAGCTAAAGAATTATTTTCTAAATCAGGTAAGAAATTGGCATTATTAGAAATAGGTAATAGTTTAACTCTTTAAATTAAAAATCATGGAAATATTTTTAATCATTTTAGTTGGTATTATAATATTGATTGTAATTCTAGCCATCATAGCACCCAAGAAATATGAAGTTAGCAGGAATATCAAAATTCAAAAACCAATTTCAGAAGTTTTTAATTATTTAAAATCATTAAAGAAACAAGATGATTGGAGTCCTTGGGCCGAGAAGGATCCCAATATGAAAAAAACTTTTACAGGAACAGATGGAGAGATAGGTTCTGTTTCTTCTTGGGTTGGAAATAAGGAAGTTGGGGAAGGAGAACAGGAATTAATGGGATTAATAGATAAAAAGGAGATTAGAACTGAACTTCGGTTTTTTAAGCCATGGAAATCTGTTTCCCAAGGATTTTTTAAGCTCACAGGTGACTCAAATGAAACATTTGTAATATGGGGATTTATTGGAAAAAATAAATTTCCAATTAGTATTATGATGTTATTCATGAATATGGAAAAGGCTATTGGAGGTGATTTTGAATCAGGTTTAAAAAAATTAAAATCCATTATGGAGAAATAAGCTATATTTTTAAATATAGATACATCTATATCAATAATTTTAGAATAAATATTTGATAGGTTTTATTAATCATTAAATCAAGAACATATGAAAGCAAATATGGTAGGCTGGTTCGAGATTCCTGTTTCAGACATGTCGAGAGCCAAAAAATTTTATGAAAGTGTATTTGGAATTAAGATCAAAGTTGAACAATTTGGAACTACTTCAATGGGATGGTTTCCATTTGCAGAAGATCCAAATGCTTCTGGAGCAAGTGGTTCATTGGTTGCAAATGGTCAGTTTTACAAACCCTCTGCAAATGGAACGCTGGTTTATTTTTCTTCACCCGAAATCACCTATGAATTACATCGGATTGAGGAAGCAGGAGGTGTAGTTTTACAGGAAAAAACTTTAATAAAAGAGGATATTGGTTATATGGCCCTTTTTATTGACACAGAAGGTAATAGAATTGCCTTACACTCAAAGGAGTAGCCCCGCAAGGAATCGAACCTTGATCTAAAGTTTAGGAAACTCTTATTCTATCCGTTGAACTACGGGGCTGATAAACAAAAATAATGTTTACTTTTTAATTGTTAGTTCAGTGCTCATAGTTTTTTTAATAGATGTGACAATATTCTTAATTTGATCATCTATTTTTTTATAAAATAATTTATTGTATTTCAATTTTTTACTGTTTGTCATATTATAAATTTCCAATTCAATTTCTGAATTTGATTTTTTAATTATAAAATTAAATATTTCATATTGATACCTTTCATCCCTAAATTGAAATCTAACAGTATGAATGACTTCAACATAAAGTTCTGGATAATCGTTGGGTCCCCATAATTCCATGAAGGATCCCTGACTTTTAATCTGTTCATAATCATTGACAGAAGAAATAATTTTTCTAGATAGATTGTTATAATTGGTAAGCCAATATTTTCCACGTTTGGATAATTCTTCTTTAGAAATTCCTTTAACTTCCAATACCTTGGAATAGTATACTTTTCCATCTTTCAGAGGTAAAATATCCAAAAGTTTATCTTGGGCATTCATGGTAATGGAGATCAGTAGAAAAAAATATATTCTATTCATTTTAATCAAAACATTGAATATAAATTTAACAATTTAATCTAAAGTATGAAATATTCTAGAATGTTTAATGTAAATTATTCAACTCCAATAATAGCCAAGAAAAATTTATATTTGCTTTTTGATTTATAATATTAATTTCATGGAAGCCATTTTCAAAAAATATAGACTTAATTTTAAAATACCAGGAGGTACATCGAGGGGTGTGTTGAGTTCTAAGGAAACGTATTTTTTAAAGGTTACAAATGGTGAAAATTATGGCATTGGAGAATGTGGATTATTTAGGGGATTGAGTGCTGATGATGTTCCTGGGTATGAAATACAATTAATGTGGTTATGTGAAAATATTCATTTAGATAAAGATTTTTTGTTGAGTAAATTGATTGAATTCCCTTCCATTCAATTTGGATTAGAACAAGCCTTGTTATCTTTAAACAGTAAGGATCCATTTGTATTAATTCCTTCAAAATTCACAAAAGGTCAAGACAATATATCGATAAATGGCTTGGTTTGGATGGGAGATAAATTATTCATGCAAAATCAGATTAAAGAAAAGTTGTCAAAAGGATTTTCAACGATTAAATTGAAAATTGGAGCCATAGATTTTGAAACAGAATTGAATTTGTTAAAGTCAATTAGGAATGAGTTTAATTCGGATGAAATTGAAATACGGGTTGATGCCAATGGGGCCTTCCAAGTAAATGATGCTTTGGTAAAATTACAACGATTATCAGATTTTGACTTGCATTCTATAGAACAACCTATTCAAATAAAACAATGGGAAGAAATGGCAAAATTATGTGAAAAATCTCCCATTGATATTGCCTTGGATGAAGAGTTAATAGGTGTTTTTAAAACATCTGAAAAAGAAATTTTAATAAATTCAATCAAACCTCAATATATTATTTTAAAACCCAGTTTGATTGGTGGTATTGAAGGAACAGAGGAATGGATAAATATTGTTGATAGATACAATATTGGTTGGTGGATCACCTCAGCATTAGAAAGTAATATCGGATTGAATGCCATTGCTCAATTTACCTATTCTTTGCAAACCATAATTCCTCAAGGATTAGGAACAGGTGGGTTATTTTCTAATAATATAAAATCTCCCTTAAAAGTAAAAAATGGTGGTTTGTATTATTTAAATAATAGAGGTGATAATGATTGGCAGGGTTATGATTCTATTTTTAAATAATATTATATTCGCATCTTAATAATAATTACAGAAAATGTCAAAATTTATTCAACAGGCCTACAAAGGAAAAAACGATTGGTGGAGATATTTACTTACGGTAATTTTAGTTTTTATTGGTTGGCAAATTTTGGGAGTGATTCCGTTATTGTCGGTGGCATTTTCAAATGTTGACAATTGGGCAGAATTGGAGTTGGCCTCGAAGGATATGTTTACAAGCATAGGTATTGATTCGAATTTATACCTTTTATTAATGATTATTTCATTCTTTTTTGGTTTAATTTTTTTACTATTGTCCATCAAAACCATTCATTTAAGAAAAGTTAAAACATTAATTACAAGTAGATCATCTATAGATTGGAAAAGAGTTCTATTCGCGTTTATGTTGTGGTTTTCGATATCCATAATTGTTTTAATAGTAGACTATCTTTTGAATTCGGAAAATTATACCTGGAATTTTAACCCAATTCCATTTTTTATTTTGGTGCTTGTATCATTTGTTTTTCTTCCGCTGCAAACTAGCTTTGAAGAATTATTATTTAGAGGATATTTTATGCAAGGCTTAGGTCTGGCATTTAAAAATTCGGCTGTACCATTGATAATGACTTCTCTAATATTTGGATTGATGCATATTTTTAATCCGGAAGTGGAAAAATTGGGACATATCATATTGATCTATTATATTGTTACAGGTTTGTTATTTGGTATAATTACATTGATGGATGAAGGAACCGAATTGGCTTTGGGATTACACGCCGCAAATAATATTGCAGCAGCAGTAATTGTAACTACAGATTGGATGGTGTTTCAAACAGATGCCTTGCTTGTTGATACTTCTGAACCATCGGTTGGGATTGAAATGTTTATACCATTATTGATACTCTATCCTTTAGTGATTTATATTTTCTATAAAAAGTATAGTTGGACAGAATGGAAAACTAAATTATTTGGTAATATTGATATCCCTGAAGATTTGGCATCGATTTCAATTAATGATCAAACTATTGACAAAATTTAAGGAACCATACCTTCTCCAATTTAAATAGAGTTTATGAATAAAGTGACAAATAAAACAATTCATACTGACTTTAGATTAAATGATAATCAATTTGATTCGACAAATGGTTTGTTAATCTATTCTAAAACTTTATCTTTTAAGTTATTTTCATTTTTAAAAAATTGGTTAGACGAATCTGATTATATGGTTATGCAAACTTCAGGTTCAACAGGGAAACCTAAATCAATAAAAGTCAGAAAAGATCATATGGTCAATTCAGCAACAGCCACTGGAATTTATTTTGATTTAAAGCCAAAAACCACCGCTCTATTGTGTTTGCCACTGGAATATATTGCTGGTAAAATGATGTTGATCCGTTCCATTATTTTGGGTTGGCATGTAGATATTGTTGAACCAACTTCAACCCCAATGGATCAAATTGT
>JAUXGV010000098.1 GCA_030621915.1 Flavobacteriaceae bacterium | reverse complement strand
CATCCTCTTTTAACTCTTCAACATATTCTGTAGTTAAAAAAATTGGTAATCTGCTACCGACTCCCGGATTAGATCTGATCCATTGAACATTCTTTTTGATCCATGGATATTGTACTTCCCCAGGCTCGTCGATCATATACCAAAAATACTTGGTGTCAGGGGCATTCGCCTCAAACCAGGAAACCCAATTATCGGACGCTCTCTGTATGCTTTCTTTCGTATCTCCTAATACCTGTTCTCCATAAATTCCCACCGTAAATAATTTTTCGCTAATGCCATTTTTAATTAAGGTTACATTAAAGTTGATTAACAAACCATTTTACAATCTGAAAGTTTTAAATAGGTTAAAACTTGGGCGAAATGAATGTCATTTAGTGCCTCTACAGATTTAATTTCAATAATTACCTTGCTTTCAACCAGTATATCGACACGATATCCAATTTCCAGTTTCACGTCTTCATATATTAACGGTAACGGTTTCTGCTTTATAACATGTAATCCTGTCTTAATAACTCGTAAAACAAACATTCCTCATAAGAACTTTCTAACAAACCAGGACCTAATACACGATGTATCCTTAAGGCGCTATCAAAAATAATTTTAGATAGTTGATTCTCAGTATAGCCTTGCGACCCTTCAGCTTCTATTGCGTTCATTGCGGTTAAAATTAATTCTTATATTTATTGAAACGGATTAGTTACCAAAAACTTTTATGAATTAATTACACAAAATATTAATTGGATCTGTTTTTTTCCTCTTCTGCACCCGTTTTTCTTTCTCTGGTTGATTTGACTTTTTTATTACCAAAGGATCTTGAATAAGTAAGTTTATAAGTTCTTGGTGAAAATTTTAAATGGTTATTGGTTTTAAGATTTTGGTCGGGAAGATCGGTACCAAATTTCAATTTGTTAGAGTTAAATACGTCGTCAATAGAAAATCTCAGTGTTCCCCATTTTTCTCCAATTTTTTTCTGAACTCCAATATTTGCGTAATAATTGGCTTCCATTTTAGCTGTTCCTGTATAGGAAGGGCTCACATAAAAGGCTGTTATTTCAGCTGTATAATCATTAGAAAATTTAAATGTTTGGGTTGTGTTTCCTTGAAAATAACCAATCGAAAACTCAACAGGCTCTTCGTCGTAAAATGCTCCAATATTTTGACTTACAAAAAGAAAATTATTTTGCATTTGCCACCAATTATTTACGGTAATTGGAAATGCGAAGGTTATAGAAAAAGTTTTGGTAAAATCTAAATTTTCGGATTGAAAAATTAACCTACCTGTTTCTTCATCTAAATATTCCTGAAACCTTACAATTGTATCATCCTGATTTGTGTATTGAAGGGATAAAATATATGATTTATAGTTTAAGTCATATTTAATCGAATTGGAAATAGCGGGTTGTAGCGCAGGATTCCCTGAAATAAATGTGTTTGGATCGATTAAGATTACAAAGGGAGCCAATTCCCTAAATGTAGGCCTTATAATTCTTCTTGAATAAGATAGGTTCATATTCAAATCATCGTTGAATTTCCTTTGTAAAAAGAGGTTTGGAAAAAACTCATGGTATTGTCTGTCCACAACATTCCCTTCTGATTCTGTGTCTAGAGTAGAATCGGTGTATTCATATCTCAGACCTATTTTCAGAGTCATTTTTTTATTCAAAATATAATCCAATGAAGCATATGTTGCCATTATATTTTCATCAAAATAACTTTTTTCTGTCAAGGTAGGATCTTCAACCCATTCGTTATTTTCAAAATTTTCCACGGATACATCATTTTCAAAAGTGTTAAAAGCCGCTTTGAGTCCCAATTCAATTTTTATTTTATCATTTACTTTATTAATATAATCAAAATTGCTTACCCAGGTTCTAAGAGGCGTAATTTTTCCACTCCTAGTGAGTTCATTATATAGAAAGTCATGTTGATCATCATAATAAGAATTTAAATAATTTGTGGGATTTTCATTGTCATATTGTAAATAATTCAAATCAAAAGAAATATATTTATCGGCGTCAAATTTATGTAGAAGATTTAAATTGCCTCCAACATGTTTCCAGTGATTGACTTCATCAGTGATCAAATCAACATATGATATAACTTCTCCATTTTCAGAGGTAAAGCTTTCGTTAAAAGCATCCATAGACCACTTATTATCATAGGCATCTAATAGAAATCCAAATACAGTTTTTTCTGAAATATCATAGTCAAATCCTAATCGCAGGTTATGATTTCTTTGCTTGGTATCTCGATCAGAGGATGTTTCTGTATATATTAAATCACTTTCTTTCATATATTCTCTACTAAAAAAAAATGGCATATCTCCTTGTCTGATGGAGAAGGAATAATTTCCATATAGATTTATTTTATTCTTTCTATAATTAAAGTTAATATTATTTGAAGTTATTGGATGGGTTCCATAGCCTCCAGACAGTGAATAAGAACCATTTAAACCCAATTCACTGTTTTTCTTGGTTACAATATTTATAAAACCTGCGTTTCCTTCTGCATCAAAATTGGCTGGTGGAGTAGTAATCAATTCAATAGATTCTATATTGTCAGCCCTCATACCATCCAGCACCTGAATCAACGATGAAACTGGAACATAGCTCATTTTACCATTGATCATAATTTCAACACCCTCTTTTCCAACTATGGAAATACTACCATTCTGCCTATTGACTATTACCCCGGGAGATCGTTCCAAAATTTCCAGAGCTGATCCACCAGCGGAAACAATGCTATTCTCTACATTGATGACCAATCTATCTATTTTTTGCTGATATAAGGGTTTGTCTACTTTCATAACCACTTCATCAAGTTCTTCACCCTGATCCAATAACTGAATTTCTATTGTATAATCTTTTTCTAAAGTGATAAATTCAGAATATCCAGATTGATAACCTATCATACTTGCAAGAATCAAATAATTTCCTTCTACAATTTGATCAAACAAATAGATTCCTTTTTCATCTGATACGGTTCCTTTTATAAAAGAAGAATCGCTTTGCTTCAATAATAATAAGTTTGCAAAAGGAAGCGTATTTTTATCTTTGTCAGTTACAGTTCCTGAAATTGAATGGTTGGATTGGCTGAAGGAATTAAACGAAAAAATAAAGATGAATAGTACAGATAAATTTGATAAAGTCATGTATATGATAAGTTTCTATCAAATTATAACTTAAATAAAGAAGGGAAAAAGAATATAGGACGAAAGGGTAATATTAGTGTCCGAAGAATCACATTTATTTATCCTAGATGGATTTTGCAAGAAATTCTCTTTGAAAAAATTGTATGTAATTTCAAGAATTCATAGTTATTATTGAAGCATCAATTTGATTGCCCGCTTTTTGTCAAATAGTCATTAAGTCACCCTGAATTTATTTCAGGGTCTTATCGTATAAATTTGATTTACTGTAAAATGAGATTCTGAAACAAGTTCAGAATGACGCGCATGGTAGCTTTATAAAAATTTATGGATCTACAAAGTATCAATCAAAATTCAAGAACATTTTATTTCTCTACACCAAACTTGTAAACACAAATTGAATAGTATTTTTCTCCAATTTCTAATGTTGTTGAAGGAAAATCAGGTTGGTTGGGACTATCCGGATAATGTTGCGTTTCTAAGCATAATGCATGTTGAGGCTTATAAATATTACCATTTTTCCCAGTTGCATTTAGAAAATTGCCTCCATAAAACTGGATGCCTGGTTCATTGGTGTATACTTCCATCGATCTTTTGGATTCAGGTTCAATGACTTTTGCCGCTAATTTCAATTCAGAATTGCCATTAATTACCCAATTGTGGTCATAACCATCACCATATTTAATTTGAATGTGATCACTTTCAATATCTTTAGCTATTTCTTTCATTTTGGTAAAATCCAATGGTGTATTTTTTACAGAGGCAATTTCACCAGTAGGAATCATGCTTTCATCGACAGGGGTATAATTATCTGCATTTATTTGAAGTAAATGATTGTTGATATGTCCACTTCCCTGTCCTTTTAAATTAAAATATGCATGATTGGTCAAATTGACAACCGTCTTTTTGTCGGTTTCGGCATAATATTTAATAGATAAGGCATTATCATTATCTAATTCATAAATTACTTCAATATTAAGATTACCTGGAAACCCTTCCTCCATATCCGGAGATAAATAAGTAAATGAAATCGAATTATCACTTACTTTTTTTCCTTGCCATAGCTTGGTATGAAAACCCAACGTTCCACCATGTAATGAATTTTTACCATTATTAGCTTCCAATTCATATTGAATACTATCTAATGAAAATTGAGCATCACCAATTCTGTTCCCATATCGTCCAATAGTAGCACCAAAATTATTGTCATTATTTATAAAATCCTGAGCATTTCCATAGCCAACAATAACATCTTTTAAATCACCATTTTTATCAGGAGTCCAAATACTAACAATACGAGCCCCGATATTTGTTAACTGGCATACCAACCCATTTTTATTTGAAATGGTAAATAGTTCAACATTTTGATCCTCATATCCCTTGTTAAATTCTTCGATTGTAATCATTGATAAGTTTTGATTTTTTTGGCAAGAACTTAAGATTATTAATACCATCAGGCCTATAATTTTAAATATCTTATTCACAATTCATTTATATTTAAGAATAATCAAATCAAATATAAGTTAATTTAATCAATAATATAGTTTTCTTTTTTAAGAACGATACGGTCCAATTAATGCTGTTTCTGATTTAAAATTAAGATAATTATTCATGCAAAATTGGGTAAATAAAAAAAATTAAGAATAAACTACCTCGACGCAAGCCTGACTGTCGTCAGGCAGGCATGCGATTTGGAGAATAAAACTTTTTAAGAATTGTTGAGTAGATGAAACAATTGATTTTCCTGATCCTAAGGAAAGATTATTATTTCCTTATTTCAGAATGAGATATGATCATAAAAAAAAGCCCATCAATCTTGATGGGCTTTTTAAATTTTCAAGAATATGTCTTAGATAACTTTTACGTTTACTGCATTTAATCCTTTCTTGCCTTCTTGTAGTTCAAACTCAACTTCATCGCCTTCACGAATTTCGTCTACTAATCCTGAAATGTGTACAAAATGATCTTTTTCAACTCCTTCTTCGGTGATAAATCCAAATCCTTTAGACTCATTAAAAAATTTTACTGTTCCTTTACTCATTGTAATGTTATTAAAAATTTATAAATATTAAAGTGCAAATATAGCTATTTTTTTGACCTACAATACATTAATTCACTTCTTTTTAATTTATTTCACATTTTGCCCTTTGTTCCCCTTGTGATTATAATCATTTGTACTCAAATATTTCAATTATTTAAGAAATCATGAACCTTATTATTCGGTTTTAACCTTCTTCTATTTCTTACTAATTATATTAAATTTTGACAGATAAGTATTGAATCACAAATGTTTACCTCATCAAATCAAAAAAACTCTATGGTCGGATTAAAAAGTAATTGCCTTTGTATTACCAAATTTTTATACGTTCATCTTCTAATCTATAATTTGCCTCACCTGGTTGAACATCAAAGGCTTCGTAAAATGGTGTGAAGTTCATTAAAGGACCATTTACACGCCAAATAGGTGGTGAATGTGGATCTGTAGCCACATAATTACGTAAATATTCGTCACGCATTTTTACACGCCAAATATTAGCAACGGATAAAAAGAAACGTTGGTTTGGTGAATAACCAAAAATTTTGGTCGTGTCTTGTCCCTGTTGTGTCATTTTAAAAGCATTATATGCAATAGCAATACCGCCATTATCTGCTGTGTTTTCACCTACCGTTAATGCCCCTTTTAAATGTATGCTATCCAAAATCTTAAAGGCACTATATTGCTCAATGATTTGTTGCGTTTTGGCTTCAAATTTTGTGTAATCGGCATCAGTCCACCAGTTGGTTACATTACCATTTTTATCATATTGTGCGCCTTGATCATCAAAAGCATGCGTAAACTCATGTCCAATTACCATTCCTATACCTCCATAATTCACTGCATCATCTGCATATAAATCAAAATAAGGTGATTGTAAAATTCCTGCTGGAAATACAATTTCATTTAATGAAGCATTGTAATATGCCGTAACTGTCGAAGGCGTCGTTCCCCATTCATCTCTATTTGGAGCTTTATTTAGTTGTTTTAGTTCATATTGGTAAGCATCTTGACGTAAGGCCACTACGTTTTCAAAAAACTTATCTCTATCTATAGAAACATTATAGGTTCTCCATACATCTGGATAGCCTATTTTTTTGTTGATGGCATGTAGCTTGTCTATTGCTTTTACTTTGGTACTATCGCTCATCCAATTAAGATTGTTAATCCGTTGCTCAAGTGTTTTTTGAAAATTATTAACAAGTGCAAGTGCTCGTTTCTTGGCATCCTCATTAAAGTAGCGCTTTACGTATAATTGCCCCAAGGCAAAGCCTATTTGCCGATCTACTCGACGTACCATTTGTTTTGCTCTTGATTTTTGCACTGATTGACCAGATAATATTTTAGAATACTCAAAAGCAGCATCTTGAAAAGGTTTACTTAAAATATTATCGTGAGTTCCTATAGAGTTAGCTTTTAAATAATGCTTCCAATCTTCTAAGGAAATAGATGTTAATAGGGTATTTAAAGTATCATAATAAGCCGGTTGAGATACATCTACAGAATCTACATTCATTCCCAAGTTTTTGAGCATGGTTGTCCAACCTATATTTGGATGTTTCTCATTTAATTTGGAAACTGCTATTTTATGGTAATTTTCTTTAATTATTCTTCGTTCTATTCTTGTTTTGTGTGATTGTGCCAATTGCTTTTCAATATAGTAAACTATATCTGCTTGCATTTTAGCATTCTCATCACCTATCAGTTCAAATAGGGTTGTTAAATAAGTTTTATAAGCCTCCTGAATTCGTTTTACTGAAGCATCGTCACTAAAGTAATAATCGCGATCTGGCAAACCCAATCCAGTCTGAGCGAAATGCAAAATATTGAGCGTACTATTCTTCTGATCTGGTGATATATATGGATAAAGCATTGAATAATCTCCAGATTTTATTTGGCTGGCAACAAATTCATTCATTGATGCCATATCACTAATTGCTTCTATCCTATCTAATATGGGTTGTATTGGTTCAATTCCATGTTGATTGATGCTTATGGTATCCATACCTGAAGCATAAAAGTCTCCCACCATTTGCTCAATACTACCTTTTGGATGTTCTTTTTGTGACACTTCTTCCAAAATATTTTTAAGCAATTCTTGCTGTGGAATATTTAAAAATCGATATGCTCCTACTCCAATTTGGTCATCAGCAATTACGGCACTATCAAGCCATTTTTTATTAACATGATTAAAGAAATCATCCCCAGGTTTAATAGTGGAATCAATACCAACAAAAACCATCGGTTTAATTGCTGGTTCATTTTCAATGTTGTCTTTATCCATATCGCTCTTACAGGAAAGAAATACAAATAAAATTAATGAGAAGTAGCCAAATTTTTTCATATAATGACGCGTTTAGTTTTTTCAAATATATACATTTATATTTGTGCATACCAAATAGCATGGCAGGTGCTTATCAATAATACCTTAAGTATTTATCCAACTTGGTATAGTAAAGATATTAGGATCTATCCTAAAAAATGTTCTATAATTAATCATGTTATTGTCTGCCTCCTATTGAACCTCTCACACCTGGGGTCAATTGATAAGTAATAAACCTTTTGAGTGAAGAACAACTACCGTTGAGTAATTCGAATAACATTATAAAAAATGAGTTAACTGCTGAATTATCAGAAACTAATGGATATACAGAAATTTTATAAAAAACAATGCAAATCATTTCCCATACGTGCTCTTTCAAATGGACATTATATATCTTTCTTTTCTTAACGAGCAAGGGCTGGCATCTACATTTCATCAACAAACTTATCTACCTGAAGGTATTTTGACACTAGTATTTTAAATTAGGTATTTCGAGTTTTTTAATAATTAATTTATGGGAATATGCACAACCACCTTATCGTGCATAGTATACAGACGGAATTGGGTTCCTTCTTCAACCAGAATTCCACTGGAAGTATTGTTACCCATAATGGGATTTTGATCGTATTTTTGCCAATGAACCAGATCTTTTGAAGCGGCTACATTGGTTGACCACTCCCTCCAATCTTCAAAAGCGGTTCCGTGATAATAAGCATAGTACCAACCATTATATTTAACAATCTGATTTACAGCTAAACCAAATTGATCGTATCCTTCAGGCCCCATCTCAATAACTGGGTCATCTTGTATGTTGATCCATATCTTTAAATCAGTTGAAGTAGCCAACCAAATTCCTAAATCATTGCGTTCATAAAACAAATACCAAATATTATTCTCAAACCAAACCGTTGGAGTACCATAAGGCCCATCGCTCAAGGGTGTTCCATTAACCTTTCGAATATCTAAAGATCCATGATCAGTCCAATGAATTCGATCAATTGAGGTAAGTCTATGAGCAATATCCCCTTTTCCTTCGGCAAACATATGATAAGTACCATCAATTTTTAATACCATCATGTCTTCTGTCCAGTTCTTATTATAAATAGGGTTATCGGCATGTCGTTTCCATAAAATACCATCTGCTGAAGATGCATAGCCCAATGAGAGTTCCGTACTTTCATCCCGAAAACCTGTGTACCACATATGATATTTTCCTTCTTCCTTGAGAATGTAACCTCTTTCCCGAATATTTTTATCCCAAGTATTTACTCCGGTACCGGTAAAAACCGGATTCTCAGAAATAGATTTAAATTGAACCAATTTTTTAGGAAAGGGAAATGATTCTTTTGGCCTAATGGAATCTACACGGTTTTCAATTATTTTTTCTTTATCTTTTAATGAATCTTTGCATGATACAAGGCAAAATAAAATAATTATAAATCGGGGAAGACAAACACTCATAAGACATTAATTTTAAAAATTTAGTAAAAGAATTCAAGTAACGTGATAATATTGTACAATCCCCAACTTGAAGGCCACGATGTCGACAAGTTCTAAATCAATGTCGTTTTCAATTTCTCCAAACAATCGCTTTCCACTACCAATAATAACTGGAATCATTGTAATTTTGATTTACCAAATAAATCCCTCACGTATAAATGATTACACCCGTTTACCACCATCAACATAAACCCATTTGAATATTTTTCTATCATAACTATTTCAATTTAAATATAAATATACAGTTTACGTTTTTGTTAAAAAATATTTTACACTAATTAATGGAAAATCTATAATACATTATGTCATTATCTAACTTAGGTTTCTAAAGATATTAGAAACTATTCCTGAAAAGAATGTTCTATAATCAATCATGTTATTGTCTCACTCCTATTGAACCTTCTACATCTGGGATTAATTCATAAGTAAATTCTGGATTCAATCCTTTTTCACTTTGGTGTGCAACAAAAATAATTGCTGTTTGACTTTCTTTTGCAATTTTGTTAATTAATGAGACCAATACCTTTACATTATAATCATTCATACCATGTGTTGGTTCATCCAAAATAAGTACTGGAGGATGTTTTATCATGGAACGCGCAATGAGAACCAAACACTGATTTTCTTCAGAAATATCTGAAAACCATTTATATTTAAAATCAGTCAGGCCAATAAAATCTATCCACCTGTCGGCTAATTTTTTTTCTAGGGATCTAGGCTCCTTATAAAGGCCAATTGAATCATATATCCCAGAAATCACCATGTTTTCAACGGTATGTCTACCTCTAAATAAAACCGTCATAGCAGGGGTAACATAGCCAATTTTCTTTTTAATATCCCATACGCTTTCACCACTTCCCCTTTTCCGGCCAAAAAGTGTTAAATCTTGCCCATAAGCCTTAGGGTTATCTCCTGTAACCATGGTTAGAAGTGTTGTTTTTCCTGAGCCATTTGGGCCTTTTAAATGCCAAAATTCTCCAGATTTTATTTTCCAACAAATATTATTCAATATCTTTCTTTCACCATAACTCACTGAAACATTTTTAAATTCAATAAGAGGAATGCCTATGAGTTCGAATTCAACCAAGGCTTGTGGAACAGTACTATTAACTAAGAAGTTATTCGAGGTCTTAAATTGACGCTCATATTCTGCTATTGTTCCGGAAAACAACACTTTGCCTTCTTGAAAACTCACCACATTCTTGATAAATGGTAATATTCTATCCTTTCTTCTGAAAATTTGAATGATCGTCATCCTTTCAGAAAGTTCCTTTAGTCTTGACATTAAATCGTTACAGGATTCCTTATCCAGCATATCAAAAGCATTATCAAGGATAATGAAATCTGGTTTTTTAGAAAGGAGATGATTGAGCAAAGCCTTTTTTTGCTCACCACTGGAAAAGGTTAGAATACTTCGATGAGAATTTTGAGAAAGGGTATAATCATCATGAATTACTTCTTCTCTAATAAAATGGTCCAGTGTAAAATTCGAAAAAAGTACTCCAATTTTACCTTTTAAAACTTGAAATGGATCCGAAGCCTCCCCTTTTAACAAGCTCTTTATAAAATTTGAATCCATTGAAATTCCGGATCCGGAAATTGCCCAGTTTTTATTTATTTCACTCATTAATTTATTAATAAAATGGTATGATGTAATTTACAATTATAACTCATCATAGTAGCTAAAATAGAATCACTGTTTTTCCGATCGTTTTTCCT
>JAUXGV010000183.1 GCA_030621915.1 Flavobacteriaceae bacterium | reverse complement strand
CTACTGTAAAAGTTGCACTTCCACCATCAATATAATCCTGATCTGATGGTTCTGTTGTAATGGATGCTGAGGAACCAGCTTCCCAGAAATCAAACACACCATTGTTATCTAAATCGTTAGGTGTAGAATATCCATTGGTAGCACTTGTAACCCTTCCATTTGCATCAACAGTTGGTGGATTAGATGTACCTAACATCCCAAATCCATTATCTGTAAACCCAGCTTCTGTAACATCATAACAATTATCACCATCTGAATCATTATCAAACTGATTTGGAATTCCATCACCATCAATATCATATTCCGGGCCAAATGGATCGTCAGAATCAACTAAAGGTGGTAGACCATTATACTCATCGGTATCAGTAATTCCATCATTATCATCATCATCATCATTCATATCATAAACACCATCATTATCCCAGTCTAAAACATTGATAAGTAATAATACTTCATCAGAAAGTAGCATTGGATTAGGATCACAGACAAAATCAGGTGAACTCAATTGAACTCTATATTCATAGGTACTCATTGCCTCTGGTGGAGCCAATATGGTTAGTATATTTGTTGTTGCGCCGCCATAAATTCCACCATCAACAACATCTGTCCAATTTGCACCATTGTCAACACTTTCCTGCCATTGATAAAAGGTTGCCGTTCCAACCACATTAAATACTGCATTGTCACCTAAGGCAATCACTTCCTCTGCTGGCTGTGTTGTAATTGAAGAAGCCTGTCCTGCTTCCTGAAAGTCATAAACTCCATTAATATCCAAATCATTAGGTGTAGTAAAACCATTACCTCCTATGGGTCCATTTGCATCATCTGTGATTAAACCCGTTATGGCATCAACTACAACTGGGGAAGTTCCTAAAATCCCATCTCCATCTCCATCAGTATATCCAGCTTCTGTCACATCCAAACAGCCATCTCCATCAGCATCCAATTCTAATCTATCAAATATTCCGTTACCGTTCGAATCGGTTGCATCTCCTTCATCTGTATCTAAAATACCATCATTATCATCATCTGAATCTACCAAATCAAAAACACCATCATTGTCTGTATCGACCAAATTATTTACAAAGGTTGCATCTAATGAAGTCGTTACAGGATCACAGGCATAGGCAATAGAACTTACCATCACCCGATACATATTTGTATAATCGCCTATAATTAAATTTGAAACTGTTAAATCTGCTGTCAAAGCTCCACTATAATCTCCACCATCAACAACTAGGTTCCAAATAGTTCCTCCATCTATACTCTCTTCCCATTGAAACACATCTCCAGTTGTGGTAACTGAAAAAGTTGCACTTCCTGCTAAAACAAATAACTGATCTGCAGGATTCACTGAAATGATGGCTGCTGCTCCTGCTTCTTGAAAATCAGGTGTACCACTGGTATCTAAATCATTCGGTGGCGTATATCCATCTACTCCACTAGTTACTTGTCCGAAGGCGTCAACTGTTGGAGGAATCACATCACCTAACATGCCATCACCATCTGTATCCGTAAATCCTGCTTCAATTACATCATTACAACCGTCACCATCGGCATCCCAATCTATTCTATCCAAATCTCCATCACCGTCTGTATCTCTATTAATGTCTCCATTTTCTTCAACGGTATCTAAAATACCATCGTTATCATCATCAACATCAAAAATGTCAAAAATACCATCCGAATCAAAATCATCAGGAATGATATATCCTACATCAACCGATATAGTGGTTGGATCACAGGCATAAGCAATATTGCTTATGATCACTTGATATCTATAAGTTAACTTGGTAATATCACTATTGGTAACCATCAAATCTGCTGTTGTTGCTCCGGCATAATCTCCGCCATCAATAATATTTGCAAAGCCTCCTCCATTATCTTCCTGCCATTGGTAAGTATCTGCAACTGCAACCACACTAAAGGTGGAAACTCCAACTATCAAATCCTGATCTGTAGGCTCAGTAGTAATTGTTGCCGCTGCTCCTGCTTCCTGGAAATCAGGAGTCAGACTTCCATCTAAATCATTCGGTGGCGTATAGCCATCAACTCCACTTGTTACTTGCCCAAAGGCATCAACTGTTGGAGGAACAACATTACCTAACATGCCATCACCATCTGTATCCGTAAATCCTGCTTCAATTACGTCATTACAACCATCACCATCAGCATCCCAATCTATTCTATCCAAATCTCCATCACCGTCTGTATCTCTATTGATATCCCCATTTTCTTCAACTGTATCCAATATACCATCATTGTCATCATCAACATCTGCTACATCTGGAACTCCATCAAAATCTGTATCTAATTGAATCACCAATGTATAATCCTCAACTTCACCATTACTAACCACTCCACCAGGTTGAGTTCCATCCAGAACATCAAGAGTTATTCTAAATCTTGCAAAAGAATCTCCTTCAACAATATCAACTCCATTGGCAATTAAATTTGACCACGTAATCGTTGCGACACCTGCTCCTCCGTTAGGCACAACAACTGAAGCAAATTCATCGACATCAAAAGTACCATTGCCATCAAAATCGATCCAAGCATATAAATTAGCATTTCCCGTAAAGTTATTTGTAATATCCACATCTATACTGAAATTATCAGTTGATGTTAAAATTCCATCTAAATCAGCCGCTGTAACTCCATCCTCATCAGCAACGTTATCAAGGTCATCTCCATCGGCATTGACACCTGAAAATGCGTCAATTTCTTCATCTACTACCAACCCAATTTTAATATCTGGAACTCCAGCGCCTATAATATGTTGCGCGCCGTTACTTGCTAAATCAGTACTATAAGAATTTGGCGCATCACCAAAATCATAGTAAACAGGGGGTACAATGGTCCAATTCTTAACAAATAATAAATTATTGTAAGCAGTGATAGCACTTGCTGGAATCGTTCCAGGATTACCTTGTAGTCTCAAAACATAACCAAAAGTCCCTGTTCCATAGGCGTCAACATCAGTCAATACTTGACCTATTTCAGTCGAATTCAATAAATTAAAATCCAGATTTATATAACTCAATAAAGTATTATTACTAATATCTATTGAAGTCAGATCATTTGAAGACAAATTCAATATAGCTAGACTTGTGTTACTCAATAGGTTAATAGAAGTTAAATCATTATTATTTGCATCCAATTCTGCAAGAACAGTATTTGAAGTTAAATCTAATGTTATAAGGTCGTTGTTTTGTATTTCAAGTTTGGTCAAAGCAGTATTGGCTACAAGATTAATAGCACCAAACGAATTGTTATCAAGAATCAATTCAGTAAGCAATGTATTGGCGCTCAAATCAATTGTAGTCAATTCATTATTAGGCATCTCCAAAAGACTTAAATTAGTAACGTTTGTTAAATCAGCTGTTACAATGTTCCTTGCCGGAGCTAAAAATTGAGTGGTGAATGCAAAGTTGTCAGGACTTGTAATAACTATTGTTATCACATCATTACCTGTATTTGAACTAAAGTCAAAAGTTGGATTATCCCCACTTCCAGAAAGGTTTATTCCACCTGTTCCGCCTGTTGCAACCCAATCTAATGAAACCCCTCCTAAATTAAGAAAGGTAACTATCCAATTTGAATCGTCAGAAGTTGTTGTTATGGTAGCTGTTTGCGCAAAAGCAACAGTCATAAATAACAACGTCAATAAGGTTAAAAAACCTTGTTTCATTGAAAATTTATTTGCTTTTGATTTATTTAAGAGTAAGTAATTATTTTTCATCCGTTTTAATTTTAGCATCCAAAATGTTTTAATTTTTGAATACATGTTTACAGCGTGAGCTGTTTATATATTGTACACAAAACTCATTTCATCAATTTTGACAAAATGAGTTCTCTAAAAGATTAACTAAAAAAACCTTTTAAAAGTGTATTATTCTTATGTTTTAAATGGATTTTCCCCACTTTTTGAACCGTTAAAACAAATATATAAAAAAATGTTAATTATTTGTTTTCTGAAATTTTATTTATTAAAAATTATATTAACAACGTTTTACCCTATTATTCATTGTTTTTATAACGTCTTAATTCATTATTTATTCCTCTAAAGGAGCTATTTCAAAACCTGTTTCGTTCATAATTTGGAATTCAGTTCTCCTATTCAATTCGTGTTCTTCATCTGAACATTTAACACCATTTTTACAATTATTTACCAATTGAGATTCTCCATAACCATGCAGAGCCAGCCTATCTTTACCAATACCTTTTGATACAATATAATCCACCGTTGATTTAGCTCTTCTTTCAGATAATTTCTGATTATACTTATCCTTACCCCTAGAGTCTGTATGAGAGCCCGCTTCAATTAATAACTCTGGATACTCATTCATAACTTGCACAACTTTATCCAATTCTTTAGCAGCGTCGGGTCGAATATTCGATTTGTCAAAATCAAAATAAATGGAATTGATATTAACTCGGTTTGAAACAAACTGATCTGGTAAATTTAAATTCAACAGGTAAGGATCATTATCAATATCATTGGGCATGGTAATATTTTGTTCGTCATTTAAATATCCTTTTAAGCTTGCAATAACTATGACATCAGCATCACAAAGCGCCCCCCTTAAAATATACCTACCACTTCCATCAGCTATTGCCGAATCTATTTCTTTACCATCTTCATCTAATAAAACAACTTTTGCCCCTGGTAACAATTCTCTAGAAGATTCAGATCTTACCAAACCTGTAATTGGTTGTTCACAATGAATATAGAGCCCTGGATCGGCTAAAAATGAATAAATGTCATCATCTCCTTTTCCTTCCTCACGATTTGAAGAAAAGAATCCACGATCTCGGGAATCGTCAATAATGAATGCAAAATCATCAGCAACACTATTAATAGGTTCATCTAAATTAATGGGTTGAGAAACTGTGCTGTTATATATTTTACTTGCAAACACATCCAATTCACCATAACCAGGATGGCCATCTGTTGAAAAATACAGTATATTGTCTTCACCTATATAAGGAAACATTTCTCTACCTGCTGTATTAATTTTTGGGCCTAAATTTCGAGGTGCACCATAAGTTCCATTCTCATGAATATCAATTACATAAATGTCCGTTTCACCGTAAGAACCTGGCATGTCACTTACAAAATATAATTTTGTCTCATCGAAACTCAATGCCGGATGACCAATAGAATACTCACTGTTATTGAAAGGTAATTTTTGAATTTCCACCCACTTTCCATTAACATCAATTGACGCTTTATAAATTTGTAAATTATTTATTCCAGATGAATCTGTCATAAATTTTTTCTTATAATAATTGTTAGACGTATAATAAAGTGTTTTTAGATCTTTAGAAATCGTGACACTAGCTTCGTGGAACTTAGTTTCCACTTCGCCCATCAGCGTTTTTTTATCTATTAATTGTCTATCCTCAGTGATTAAACCGGTATACAAATCGAGAAATTGTTGACCGTTTTCATTCCAGACTTTTTTTACAATCACGGTGTTGTTTGAAGGAGCCGCAAAGATTACTTTATCTTTGCCATAAAAAGCGGTTCCAAAATCTGAATCCTCGGTATTAACATCCAAGTTTTTAATTGTGTATTCTCCAGGTGTTGTCTGTGCACTTATCAAAGTTACACTCAACATTAAATAAAATAAAGTAATAGTTTTTTTCATATCGGGGAATTTTTAATAAAATTAATCATTTTTATATTTTTTAGAAAAATCTAGGTGATTTTAAATTTTTCTTTGAAAAATCAATGTCGTATAATAATATACCTTCATAGGAACCTCCAGGGTTCACATTTGAAAAGTCTGATATGGTATGGTCATAAGC
>JAUXGV010000139.1 GCA_030621915.1 Flavobacteriaceae bacterium | reverse complement strand
CATAATGAGTTTTATAAAATGATGGATATCAGAACTAATTCATCTAATAATACAGTATATGCAGATGCTGATGGAAACATAGCTTATTATCATGGAAATTTTATTCCCAAAAGAGATACTCTTTTTGATTATACCAAGCCTGTTGACGGAAGTAATCCCCAAACAGATTGGCAGGGTTTACATCGATTGGAAGAGAATATTTTTTTATTGAACCCGGAAAATGGCTGGATTCAAAATTGTAATTCTACACCATTTACCAGTGCAGGTGAAAACAGCCCTAAGCCCAAAGATTATCCAAAATATATGACCTCCTTTCCAGAGAATTTCAGAGGAATTCATGCCATTCCTTTGTTGAATGAAGCAGAGAACCTTACTTTAGATAAATTAATTGATTTGGCTTATGATAGCTATTTACCGGGTGCAGATCAATTGATAACTGGCCTAATTAGAGCTTATGAAGAATTTTCAGACAGAAATAAAAAATTTAAAGAGGTAATAAAAACTTTAAAAAATTGGAATTTTAGGGTTTCAGTAACTTCTATTGAAATGACAATAAGTCAATTCTACTTAAGAGCGTATTTGAAATCTGGTAAGGTACCTTTGGGATTAAATTTTATGGAAAAAATGCACTATATGAGTTATGATTCATCGAATGAGGAGCGGCTTGAAATATTTGAAAAAGCCCTGAATCAATTAAAAGTAGATTTTGGTTCCTGGAAAACTGAATGGGGTGAGTTTAATCGATATCAGAGAATAGACGGTGCTATTCATCAGGCGTTTAATGATAGTTTACCAAGTATACAGGTGGGTATGGCTTCCGGGTCTTGGGGTGCCTTGGCTTCATTCGGAACCAGACATGGTAATAATACCAAGCGTCAGTATGGAGTAGCAGGAAACAGTTTTGTTGCTGTAGTGGAGTTTGGAGATAAGGTAAAAGCCAAAACAATGCTGGCGGGAGGTCAGAGCGGCAATCCAAACTCGACTCATTTCAATGATCAGTCCCAACGATATGCTGATGGATTATTTAAAACGGTGGCTTATTATAAGGAAGACGTACTTGAAAGAGCCAAATCCAGATATCATCCGGGAGAAGAAATTAAATAATTTTACTCATCAACGAGAAATACTGTCAAACTCAACGCTCCCTGTGCCCCAATCACCAAAGATTGCTCAATATCGGCAGTTTTAGATGGACCCGAAATAAAAATCCCAAAATCAAAATTATCACCTTCTAATTGGTCATATGCCTGATGCAAATAGGGAATTATATGGGATGAATCGATTACCAATATCAGGTGTTTGCAAATGAATGGTGCTACTCTTATCGGGATATTTTGATTAGGAATCCAAACAGCACCATTTTCTGCCACTCCAAATATTCCCTCTAGAACAAGAATGTCTAAATCTTCAAGTTGTCGATCGTTTGTAATAGTATCTATTTTAATGGTATTAAAGGAATCGGTTTCTTTTATAGTGGAAAAGTTGTTTTTGGAATCTGGAAAAAGATTGCTAATTTGAGCGTTCAAATCTTGATTTGATTTTGCTGTCAAAACATTTCCACCAACCGCTTCCACCATTTTTTTAAATTGATCCAAAGTATTTAATTTTTCGTTAAACACATTCAAATCAATTTGTGGCAGGTTTAAAGATTCTGGTTTATTCGCTTTTATTTTTGATAAAATTTCTGATCTACTATTCATCTTTATTCCTTTTTTTATACCATTCTTCAAAGCTTTCAATAGGGCCTGTAGGTAAATCCCTGTGTTTACCCCATATATTGGGTTTAGAATTTATGACACTTTTAGGTAAATTTCTCAATGACCAACGAGCCATCTTTCCTACAATTTCAAATTTCTTTGGATGAGCAAAAACATTTCCCATAATTTTCATGGACGCTTTTTTTAGTTTGGGCTGTGGTATTTCCTTAGATATTATTTGCCTCCATTTGTATAATTGCTTGTGGATATCAATTTTAACCGGACAAACATCTGAACAGGAACCACAAAGGGTAGAGGCAAAAGGTAAGCTACTATACTTTTTTAAATCCTTTCCAGGAGATAAAATAGAACCAATAGGCCCAGGAATAGTGGCATCATAACTATGTCCACCACTTCGTCTGTAAATAGGACAGGTATTCATGCAAGCACCACATCGAATGCAATGAAGAGACGATCTGAAATCGGGCCGACTCAATTGTTCTGATCGTCCATTATCAACAATTATAATGTGCATTTTTGTGCCTGCTCGAGGCCTTTTAAAATGTGATGAATAGGTGGTAATGGGTTGCCCTGTAGCACTTCGAGCTAACAATCTCAAAAATACACCCAAATGTTTTTGTTGAGGTATTAATTTTTCAATCCCCATACAAGCAATATGAATCGGCGCCAAATGAGCTCCCATATCGGCATTACCTTCATTGGTGCAAACTACAAATCCTCCTGTTTCTGCAATGGCAAAATTCACACCGGTTAAAGCAGCATCTGCCTCGATGAATTTTTGTCTTAAATGTTTACGAGCCTCAAGGGTCAAATATTGAGGGTCACCATCACAAGGAATTGTGCCCAAGTGCTCTTGGAAAAGCTCATCAACCTCTTCTTTTGTTTTATGGATAGCCGGTAAAACAATATGACTGGGAGGTTCTTTGGCTAATTGAACAATCCTTTCGCCAAGATCAGTATCAATTACTTCAATTCCGTTTTTTTCCAAATAGGGATTCAAATGGCATTCCTCTGTAAGCATGGACTTACTTTTAACAACTTTAGTTGCCTTATGATTTTTCAGAATTTTATGGACAATTCGATTGTGTTCATCTCCATCATTTGCCCAATGGACTTCAATACCATTTTTATTTGCATTAGCTTCAAATTGAATTAAATATTCATCTAAATTGGAAAGAACATTGGCCTTAATTTGAGAGCCCAGGGTTCTTAATTCTTCCCAGCCTTTTACCGCATGAACCGAAAGATCTCTTTTGTGCCTAACGAACCATAAGGCTTTGTCATGCCAGTTGACTTTTTTTTCATTCTGATTGAATATTGCGGCCGCCTTTGAATGTGTCATAGAAGGATTAATTAATGCTGCTATTTAAAATTTCTGCAATATGCATAACCTTTAAGGGTTGTTTGTTTCGATTTATCAAACCCTCTAAATGCATCAAACAAGAAGTGTCTGTAGCCGTAATTACCTCTACTCCGTTCGCAAGATGATCATCAATTCTGTCATTTCCCATTTTTACAGAAATAGCCTCCTCGGTTACGGCAAATGTTCCTCCGAAACCACAACATTCATCTGTTCTTGACAGCGGCATTAATTCTGTACCTTGTACTTCATTTAATAATTCTTCAATATATGAATAGTTGGTTCCTACAACTTCCGAACAAGAGCCTAATCTCAATCCTCTTAAGCCATGACAACTTTTATGTACGCCCACTTTATGATTGAATTTTGCACCAACCTTGGTAATACCTAAGACATTGACAATAAAATCACATAATTCATAGATGTTTTTGCGGACATTAATAACGTCCAATGTTTGAGGAATTATATCGTAATGATTTTTTATATGATAGGCGCAACTTCCAGAAGGAGTAACTATATAATCAAAATTTTTAAAATTATCGACTAAATGGTTGCAGGCTCCAATAGATTCATTTTCAAAACCTGAATTCGCCATGGGTTGTCCACAACATGTCTGCCCAGTTGGATAAACAACTTGTACTTTTAATTTTTCTAATAATTCTAAAGTAGCCCTTCCAACTTGAGGATACATTTGATTGATATAGCAAGGTATGAATAAACCAACTCTCATTATGAATTCAGTATTTTTAAAACAAAGATGAAAGACAAAGATCTATTATTGCCATTCATCCTTATTCGTAATTTGTGTTACTTGAATTATTTTTCTGGCTCCCCAATTATACTATGCTTAGCATAATTTAAACCCAATGCATCATAACGTTTGGAAATATGTTGCAAACGATTATGAAAATCTTCCCAATTTTTTGATTCTTTAGAAGACCAAACAACTTCGGATAAAGCAGTCATTCTAGGTAAAATCATATATTCAACATAATCAGTAGTTTTCATATATTCTGTCCAAACATTTGCTTGTGCACCTAAGACATATTTTTGTTCCTCTTCAGAAAGTTCAGAAGGAGTTGGTTCATAGTTGTAAACGTCTTCAACAGTTGTTAAACCTCCAATAGCCAACGGCTCTTTATCTTTATCCTTACTTTGATAATGATCAAAATAAACCGAATGTCCCGGTGTCATAATAACATCATGATGTTGCATGGCAGCTTCGATGCCTCCTTTTTCTCCTCTCCATGACATTACTGTTGCGTTTGGTGCCACTCCACCTTCAAGAATCTCGTCCCATCCAATCATTTTTTTCCCCTTGGAATTGATATATTTTTCCATACGCTGGATAAAGTAACTTTGCAATTCATGTTCGTCATGAAGTCCTTCATCTTTTATTCTTTTTTGACATTGAGGGCATCTTTCCCAATTCCCTTTGGGACATTCATCACCTCCAACATGTACATATTCACCAGGGAATAATGGAATAACCTCATCTAAAACATCTTCTAAAAATTGAAAAGTCTCTTCTTTTCCTGCACAAAATACATCGTCCATTACACCCCAGGTTTCTTGGACAATTTTTGGGCTACCCTGAGCCTGAATATCTTTTCCTTTATTCGAACCCATATCATTAAATACAATTGAAGGTTCTTCCGGAAAACAACTTAAAAATGGATAAGCCGCAATTGCTGCGCCACCATGGCCTGGTAATTCAATTTCCGGAATAACAGTTACATGTCTTTCAGTCGCGTATTTTATAATATCTTTAACTTCTTCCTGGGTATAAAAACCTCCATGAGTTTTCTCATCATTTCCAGTACCGGGATGATGACCTATTATGGTACCGTTCCTATAGGCACCAACTTCCGTTAGTTTAGGATATTTTTTTATTTCAATTCTCCAACCCTGATCTTCTGTCAAATGCCAATGAAAAGTATTCATTTTATGCATGGCAATTAAATCAATATATTCTTTAATAAATTCAACCGGGAAATAATGACGAGCCACATCCAAATGCATACCTCTATATTGATATCTTGGGCTATCTTGAATTGATACGGATGGAATCATTAATTTGACCATCTGCCCATTTTCTTCCTCAACAGCCACCGGCATCAGTTGTCTTAATGACTGAATGCCATAAAATACACCTTTGGAAGTTTTACCACTAATTATAATTTTATCAAAGGTTACATCTAAAGTATAACCCTCTTTCTGTTCTATAGAATCAACTAATTTTAAAATAATATTTCCTTGATTTTCATTTCCTTCTTGAAAGCTAATTTTTTCTCCAGTTGCCCCATTTAACAAATTGGCCAAATATTTCCCATCCGGCTCTAGGGAAGCTTCTCCAACTATTTTTGTATTTGAATCGACCAAAAATCTTCCGTTGGTAAATTCTAAAGAAGTAGGTTTTGGAATGATTTGGTATTCTTGTGCATAATTAACCAAATGTTTGTTTTTATTAGTACATGAAATGCTTAATAAGCATATAATTGCAAAAATTGTAATTCTCATTTTAGTTTAAATTGATTGTTATTTTTTTGTAATATTTATTCTGAAACAAATTCGTAAACTTTATCCATCTGCATCCATTTTTCACCAGGTTTAGCTGTTGGAAGAGCTTGTTGGTAATTCCACATCAATGTTTCCCATTCTTCATTTTTTGGATTGGCTGAATCCATTTGTAATTTTTTTTCAAAAGAAAAATCATCCTTTGCCTCAATGATCATAAAAAGCCGATTGGCAATGCAATAAATTTCCATTTTTTCTATACCGGATTTTTGAATGCTATTTTCAATTTCTGGCCAAACATTTTCATGGTATTTTTTATACTCATCAATTAATTTAGGATCATCTTTTAAATCCAATGCTAAGGTAATTTTTTTCATGATTCAAGTCTTATTTTATATTTAAACAACGGGATTTTAACAATAGAATACATTTTTCTATGAACGAAGTTATTTATTTTGAATTATTTTATCACTTTTCAATCCATATTTTTTATATGCCCTGAATCCATAAAACGCAACTACTACAAAACATAGGAGCGGTAAAATGAAAGAAAAGTTCACTTCTGGAACTCCCAATATCTTAACATCTGCATAGCCCGAACCTCCAATGTCTAAAATTAAACCTTGTAATGAAGGCATAATAGCTCCACCAACAATTGCCATTACTAAAAATGCAGATGCATATTTGGAGTCTTCTCCCAAGCCTTTCAAGGCGATTCCATATATAGTTGGAAACATTAAAGACATACAAAAAGAAACGGCTACTAAACTGTATAAACCAACCATTCCTTGGATAAAAATAACACCAAGAGTAAATAAGATTGCCCCTATTGATAAAATCATTAGCAATTTTCCTGAATTGATATATTTCAATAAGAATGTACAAATCCAACGACCAACCAAAAACACACCCAAAGCTGTCATCGCATAATAAACGGCAGTTTGATTGTCAATTCCTAAAGTTTCAGCATATTGATAGATATAGGTCCAACACATAATTTGAGCACCAACATAAAATGTTTGTGCAATTACTCCTCCAATAAAATGCTCTTTTTTAAACAGCCTTTTGAGAGACTCCGATACAGTTGAATTATTCTTATCTAAGTTTTCAGGCATTTTTGCAAAAGCAATGATTCCTAACATAAATAAAACAAAAACACCCAAAATCACGTATGGATCCCTTATTACTAGTAAATCAGCGGTTTTAATCAAATTTTTTGCTTCGACGGAAAGAGAAGAAAAATCAACATCATCAGATTGCAAGGCACCAAGTACAAAAGTTTGTGCCACATACAATCCGGTTAGGGCTCCTATGGGATTGAAAGCCTGTGCTAAATTCAATCGTTGTGTTGATGTTCGTTCATCACCCATAGCCAAAATATATGGATTTGCGGTCGTTTCTAAAAAGGCCAGACCGAATGTTAAAATATATAAGGCTGCTAAAAAGAATATATATTTTTCATATACTGCTGCAGGATAAAATAATAAGGCACCAATAGCATAGAGGGTTAAGCCCATCAATATTCCTTTTTTATAAGAATATTTTTTTATAAATATGGCTGCTGGAAGAGCCATGGTACCATAGCCACCATAAAATGCCAATTGAACAAGAGAGGCTTGAAAATTATCCAACTCCATAATTTTTTTAAATGCTGATACCATCGGATTGGTGATATCATTCGCAAAGCCCCATAATGCAAATAATGATGTTATTAAGATAAATGGAATCAATACTTCTTTTGATACTACCGGAATTTTCTTTGTTTTACTCATTCTATTTTAAAAGTTAGTTAATGTATTTTTATATCTGGTTAAATCTTTGTATTTAATTGGTTTTCAGTATAACAACGAATCTTTTGGTGAATAAACTTTCTCGATGAATATCACAGTGATCGATCTAAGTGTACATATCCGCCATCAACAAACAAGAGTTGTCCGGTGGTATGACTAGACCGGTCCGATAATAAAAACACAGCTGTATTGCCAATTTCTTCCATAGTTGTCATTCTATTTTCAAGTGGAATTTTATCTTCAATTCTTTTTAGCTCCTCATCCGGATTTGGAAATTTCTTGATCCAGTTTTTATATTGTGGCGTATAACATTCTGATACAATAATAGCATTGACCCTAATACTATAGGGTAGCAATTCAACCGCCCACTCCCGGGTCAAAGCATTTCTCCCTCCATTGGAAGCTGCATAACCCGATGTGCCTCCTTGCCCGGTCATTGCTGTTTTAGAGCCAATATTCAAAATACTTCCTTTGCTCTTTTTTAATTGAGGTAGTGCATGGTGAGCCATTAAATAATAATGAACTAAGGTTTTATGCAAGGATGATATAAAATCTTCATAATTGCCATTTTCCAATCCTACTCCATCATTGACCCCGGCATTATTTACCAAGCCATCAATTCTCCCAAATTCTTTGATGACTTTTTGAACAGCATTTTTACAGTCTACTGGGTTGTTTAATTCAGCCAAGGCGTAAGAAGCCCTGCCTCCATTATCTTTAATACATTGAACCGCATTCAATACATCAGTTTCAGTCCTGCCTACAATAACCGGAATGGCTCCTTCCTCAGCTAAAATTTTACAAATTCCATTTCCTATGCCTTTAGAGCCACCAGTAACAATGATAATTTTATTTTCTAAATTAAGGTTCATCTGTAATTTTTTAATTATTAGATATATTTTTTAATTTCATTGGCTACTATTTTACCCAAAATCTGACTCCCCTGTTCTGTAAAATGAACATTTTGTTCTATTTGCAATTCCTC
>JAUXGV010000033.1 GCA_030621915.1 Flavobacteriaceae bacterium | reverse complement strand
TTTGCATAATTTAACACTTCAATAGAAAAATTAGACCCATTTGATAGTTCTCTCCAATTACTAGTGAAAATTTTCATTAAAGCAGCCAAATCAAAACCACTTAACTCAGAAATTCTTCTTTTTTTGACCTGATCTTGTTGCGAAAATGATAATTTTCTCAAAACACAAATATTCCACCAATCGTTATTTATTTTTGGTAAATTTTCATCCAAATAAACAGTAGTTTTTTTTGCAACTTCTCTCAATAACAAATCAATATTCATTTTCTTATTTCTAATCAATTGTTTCAAATATATAAATTATTATAATGCCTCTGCTTTTTATTGAGCTTTTTAAAATCGATTTGATTAAATTTGCTGTTTTTCCAAATTATTTATGTCAAAAGAACAAGATTATATCAATGTTTTAGGAGCAAGAGTTCATAACTTGAAAAATATTGATGTTAAAATTCCCAGGGATAAGCTGGTTGTTATTACCGGCATTAGTGGTAGTGGTAAATCATCTTTGGCTTTTGACACTATTTATGCAGAAGGCCAACGACGCTATATTGAAACATTTTCTGCTTATGCCCGCCAGTTTCTTGGCGGATTAGAAAGGCCTGATGTAGACAAAATAGAGGGATTAGCACCGGTAATTGCCATTGAACAAAAAACTACTAATAAAAGCCCTAGATCAACCGTTGGAACTATCACTGAAATATATGATTTTTTGCGATTGTTATTTGCCAGAATTGGTGAAGCATATTCCTACAATACCGGTGAAAAAATGGTGAATTATGATGATGATCAAATCAAAGAGCTTATAATTAATGACTATTTAGACCAAAAAACAATAATAATTGCTCCTTTAATTAAATCTCGAAAAGGGCATTATAGAGAATTATTTGAGCACATTTCCAAACAAGGATTTGTAAGGGTACGTGTTGATGGCGTTATACAAGAAATTGAGAAGGGGATGCAATTAGATCGGTACAAAACTCACGATATTGAAATCATAATTGACCGTTTATTGATTGATCAAAAATCAATTAAACGATTAAACGAAAGTATTAAAACAGCTATGTATCATGGTGACGGTAGTTTGATGGTTGTTCAAGCTGACAGTGATGAAACGGATAAACCCAGATATTTTAGCCGAAATTTAATGTGTCCTACAACGGGTATTTCCTATCCAAAGCCAGAACCAAACTCATTTTCATTTAATTCTCCCAAAGGTGCCTGTGAAAATTGTAATGGGTTGGGAAAGGTTCATGAAATAAATTTAAAAAAAATTATTCCTAATGATAAATTATCCATTAATAATGGTGCAATAGCTCCTTTGGGAGATCAAAAAAGCTCCTGGATCTTTAAGCAACTTAAATATATTGGAGAAAAATATTCATTTTCACTTTCTGATCCCATCCATAAAATACCTGAAAAGGCTTTAAATATAATTCTATATGGAGGCAAAGAAAAATTCGAAATAGAATCTAAAGACCTGGGAATAACAAGAAGTTATGATATAGATTTTGAAGGCATTAGTAATTTTATCCATAACCAATATGACGAAAGTCAAACCAGTTCGTTGAAACGCTGGGCCAAAGGTTTTATGGACGAAGTAGATTGCTCAGTCTGTCAAGGTAAAAGATTAAAAAAAGAAGCCCTTCATTTTAAAATTAATAACCATTCTATTGCAGATTTAAATGCATTGGACATTGCAGAACTCTCTTCATGGTTTGCTAATATTTCTGATAAATTGTCAGAGCGACAACTTATTATTGGATCTGAAATCATAAAAGAAATTAATACTCGAATTCAATTTATTTTGGATGTTGGATTAGACTACTTATCGCTGAATAGAAGTTCAAAAACATTATCAGGTGGAGAGGCTCAACGAATTCGTTTGGCTACCCAAATTGGGTCACAACTGGTAGGTGTATTATATATTCTTGATGAACCAAGTATAGGATTGCATCAAAGGGATAATCAAAAATTGATTCAGTCTCTACAAAGGTTACGGGATATTGGAAATTCAATATTAGTAGTGGAACACGATAAAGAAATGATTGTTACTTCAGACTATGTGATTGATATTGGACCCGAAGCAGGGAAACATGGAGGAGAAATCATAAGTATCGGCACTCCTGATGAATTATTAAAGGGAAATACATTAACTGCCGCCTATTTAAACGGTGAAAAATACTTTGAAATTCCAAAAAAAAGAAGAAAAGGAAATGGTAAGCAAATTATCCTATCAGGAGCTAAGGGTAATAACTTAAAAAATGTGACTATTAAAATCCCTTTGGGAAAATTAATTGGTGTGACCGGGGTTTCTGGAAGCGGTAAGTCTACCTTAATTAATGAGACTCTCTACCCAATTTTGAATCAACATATCTATAAATCTGTAAAATCTCCACTACCCTATCAATCCATAAAAGGATTACAGCATATCGACAAAGTTATAGATATCAACCAATCACCTATAGGAAGAACTCCGCGGTCAAATCCGGCTACATACACCGGAGTTTTTAGTGAAATTAGAAATTTATTTGCAAAAACTCCGGAATCATTAATTAGAGGGTATAAACCCGGCAGATTTTCCTTCAATGTTAAAGATGGTCGATGTGAAACATGTAAAGGTGGAGGCGTTAGGGTAATTGAAATGAATTTTTTACCCGATGTTGAAGTTGAATGCGAAACTTGTCTTGGAAAAAGATTTACTCGGGAAACGCTTGAAATAAGGTATAAAGGAAAATCTATTTCTGATGTTTTAAATATGACCATTAATGAATCTGTAGTATTTTTTAAAAGCATTCCAAAAATTTATATCAAACTAAAAACCTTAAAAGATGTTGGATTAGGTTATATAACTTTAGGTCAACAATCTACTACTTTGTCAGGAGGAGAGGCTCAAAGAATAAAATTGGCAGCAGAATTATCAAAAAGAGATACAGGTAACACTTTTTATATATTGGATGAACCAACAACAGGTTTACATTTCGAAGACATTAGGGTTTTGATGAATGTTTTGAATAAATTAACCGACAAAGGAAATACAGTTTTGATTATTGAACACAATTTAGATGTAATCAAACTAAGTGATTATATTATTGATATTGGTAAAGAAGGAGGTAGTAAAGGTGGAGAAATTCTTTTCTCAGGGACTCCGGAAGAAATTATTAAAAACAAAAATAGTTATACGGGTCAGTTTTTGAAAAAAGAATTAGCTTTATAAATTGATCCGAACTAAAAATTATATTAAGTCAGATAATAAACAACTCGAACAACAAATAAATTATGATCCCAAACGAAGACAGGAAAATAAAGGAAAAATTAAAACAAAAAACTTGGAACGAAATTAAAACGAATGATTCCTGGGCCATATTTAAAATTATGAGTGAGTTTGTTGATGGTTATGAAAAGTTAAGTCGTATAGGTCCTTGTGTTAGCATTTTTGGTTCTGCCAGAACAAAAAAAGGTGATCAATATTATGAACTAGCTGAAAGAATTGCTTTTAAATTAACTCAGCATGGTTACGGCATCATTACCGGAGGAGGACCCGGAATTATGGAGGCTGGAAACAAAGGTGCAAACAGAGGAGGTGGTGTTTCGGTAGGCTTGAATATTGATCTACCATTTGAACAAAATGACAATCCTTATATTGATCGGGATAAAAATCTAGAATTTGATTACTTTTTTGTTCGTAAAGTAATGTTTATAAAATATGCACAAGGATTTGTTGCCATGCCAGGTGGTTTTGGAACCCTAGACGAATTATTTGAAGCCATCACTTTGATCCAAACTAAGAAAATTGGTAAATTTCCAATAATTTTAGTCGGCAGTGAATTCTGGAATGGCATCATGGAATGGATAAAATCGATCTTATTGAAAAAATATAATAACGTTAGTTCCAAAGATTTAGAATTGTTTTCTATCGTGGATAGAGAAGATGAAGTTGTTGAAATTATTGATAATTTTTACAATAAGCATCACTTGAGTCCAAATTTCTAGTAATTTTATCTAAATAAATCACACAAAATTGCAAAGAAAAAATTCAATTTTTCTATTATTATTTTTCTTCTGTTTCATTAGTTATTCGCAAATCAATGAATTGTATATTGATGCCGAATTATCTATTGAATCAAAGGAAATCAAAATAGATCAACAAATTATTTATTTTAATAATTCCTCTACAAACCTTGATACCATATATTTACACAATTGGTCAAATGCCTATAAAAATAACAAAACTCCTCTATCTAAAAGATTGGTAGAAAATTATGACAAAAGTTTATATTTTGCCAAATCGAATAAAAGAGGAAATTCTGCTATTGAAAGTATTACCATTGGTGGTCAAATAGTTCAGTGGAAAGAATTGGAGGGAGCAATTGATATTATAAGAATACCTCTTTCACAAACACTAAATGCTAATGATTCAATTGTTATTTCTTCTAAGTATCTGGTGAAAATTCCATCAGACGAATTTACCAGATATGGACATAAACTCAACAATATCAACTTAAGATATTGGTATATAACTCCGGCAGTTTATTCTGACAAGTGGAATATAATGAGTAATTTGGATATGGATGATTATTATATGAATCCCACTAACTATAAAATTAATTTTAAAATTCCATATGGATATACTTTACATTCTGATTTAATGGAAAATGTAGAAATTAATGACGATGTTGTTTTGTATCATTTAGAGGGGAAAAACAGGATTGATATTGAATTAAACATACAATTACAAAATAATTTTTCGGTTTACATTACGGATTCTTTTGAGGTAATTTTAAACTTAAAGAGTAAAAATCTAACCGAAAATATAAAAACAGGAGTCCTTAACAGGCAATTAGATTTTATAAAAAATTATTTGGGAAAATACCCACATGACAAATTACTTGTAAATGACATTACTTATTTAAAAAATCCAGTATATGGTTTAAATCAGCTACCAAAATCTTTGACCCCTTTTTCTGATGTCTTTGAATGGGACATTAAAATGTTTAAAACGCTAACAAGTAAATACATAGAAAACACGATTCTAGTAAACAATAGAGAAGATACTTGGATTGTGGATGGGATTCAAATCTATTTAATGATGGAATACGTTGCTAAATTCTATCCTGAAATCAAAGCCATTGGTAATATTTCAAAAATTTGGGGTATCAAAAGCTATAATCTTGCAAAACTCGACTTTAATGACAAATATCCTTTTGTTTATCAATTTTCCGCAAGAAAAAATATAGATCAATCTTTGATTACCAGAAAAGATTCTTTATCAAATTTCAATCGTCAAATTGTCAATAAATATAAAGCAGGATTGGGATTAAGATATATAGATGAATTTTTAAAGGATAGTATTCTGGTATCCAGTTTGCGTCAATTTTATAATGAAAATAAATCTGTACTTACTAATAGTGAAAAATTCAATAAAATATTAAACTCGAAAACAAATAAAGATATCAATTGGTTTTTTAGCAATTACCTCCAAACCAAAAAGAAAATTGATTATACAATTTCCAAAATAGAAAAAGAAAAAGATTCAATAAAAGTTCACATTAAAAACACTAGCAATTTTACAGCTCCAGTTAAATTATACGGAATTGACAAAAATAAAAGTATACAATTCAAGCAATGGATAGAAAACATTGATTCAACAATCACAGTTACGGTTCCAAGTAAAGACATAAGCAGGTTGTCTTTAAATTATGAAAACCTTTATCCTGAATTAAATTTACGAAACAATTGGAAAAAAGTTGATCGAAAAATTTTAAATCGTCCTTTAAAATTTACTTTTTTTAAGGATGTTGAAGACCCCTATTACAATCAGATTTTTTATAATTTATATTTTGCCTATAATTTGTATGATGGGATTATATTAGGTCCTGATTTATACAACCAGGCTTTGTTTAAGAAAAAATGGCTGTTTCATATAACACCTACTTTCGGGTTAAAAAGTAAAGAATTAACAGGTTCTTTTTCAGCTATATATGAACACCTCCCTGAAGACTCTCCCATTTATAGATTTCGAACAGGTATTGGCGGGGGACAATCACATTATGACAATGACCTCGTTTTTAATAAATTGACTCCCTTTGTTCAAATTAATTTTCATAGAAAAAGCTTAAGAGATGTTGGAGGTAATACACTATTTGCTCGTTATGTAATGGTAGACAAGGAACTTCCAGAAATTGTAATAAATCCGGAAATCTACAAATACAATGTATTTGATTTGAGGTATGGATATGCCAAGCCTGATATTATTAATGATTTGAGATATTTTGCCGATTTTCAGTTGTCAAATGATTTTAGTAAAGTATCTTTTGATTTCAGATATCGCAAATTAACTGATTCAAATAGACAGCTTGATTTTCGATTATTTTTTGGGACTTTTATATTCAATAATACTGAAAGTGACTTCTTTAGTTTTGCATTAGATAGGCCCAGTGATTATTTATTCGATTATAATTATTTTGGAAGATCCGAAGACTCAGGTTTTTTTAGCCAGGAGATAATCATTGCAGAAGGTGGTTTTAAATCTATTTTCGAAAATCAATTTGCAAACCAATGGCTATTGACAACAAATGGTAGTGTTGGTTTATGGAGATGGATAGAATTGTATGCCGATGCCGGATTTATAAAAAATTATCAAAACAAGGCATATTTTAGGTATGATAGTGGCATTCGACTCAATTTTATTCATAATTTTTTAGAATTTTATTTTCCTCTTCAATCCAGTTTAGGATTCGAACCGGGACAACCAGAATATGGGTCTAAAATTCGTTTCGTTATAACCTTAGATCCCACAAGAATATACAATTTCATCAAACGAGGATTCTACTAATTCATCAATTTACGATTTGAATTCATAGGCTGTGAAAAATATTATTTAACTAGCCTTCATATAGTTAAAATAAATCCACTATTTGTTTATAATTTGTATCTTTGCAGCACTTCAAAAGCGGAAATCAAAATGATAAAAACCTCTCTTAAATCTTCAAAAAAACTTTCATTTGATGAATTTAAAAAAGAAGTTTTATCCGATTTCAAAATCGCACTTATCAGTAGAGAATGTAGCCTATTAGGCAGAAGAGAGGTGTTAACCGGTAAAGCAAAATTCGGAATTTTTGGTGGAGGAAAAGAAGTACCTCAACTTGCTATGGCTAAAGCCTTTAAAAAAGGAGATTGGCGTTCAGGCTATTATAGAGATCAAACATTTATGATGGCCATTGGTGAATATAGCCCTCAGCATTTCTTCGCAAGTTTATATGGACACCCGGACATTAAAGCTGATTCTTATTCAGCCGGTAGACAAATGAATGGCCACTTTGCCACACATTCATTGAAAGAAGATGGTACTTGGAAAAATCTTGCTGCCCAATATAACGTAAGTTCTGACATTTCGCCTACAGCCGGACAAATGCCTAGGTTGCTGGGATTGGCAGAGGCTTCTAAAAAGTTTAGAAATATTGAAAAATTAAAGGATAAAACCAATCTATCCATAAATGGGGATGAAGTTGCATGGGGCACTATAGGAAATGCAAGCACTTCTGAGGGATTATTTTTTGAAACTATCAATGCAGCAGGAGTATTGCAAGTGCCCATGATTATAAGCATTTGGGATGATGAATACGGAATATCCGTACCTGCAAAATATCAAACAACCAAGGAAAATATTTCTGAAATATTAAAAGGATTTCAGAGAGATAAAAAGAATTTAGGATACGAGATGTTCATAGTTGATGGTTGGAATTATACACAACTGGTTGATGTATATACCAAAGCTGCTAAAATTGCAAGAGAGGAACATGTTCCGGTAATAATTCATGTAAAAGAATTAACACAACCTCAAGGGCACTCAACCTCTGGTTCTCATGAAAGATATAAAAATAAAGAACGGTTAGACTGGGAAAAAGAGAATGATTGTATTCCAAAAATGAGAGAATGGATTCTTCAATTTGAACTTGATACTCAAGAAGGACAAGTTTTAAAATTTGTGGAAGACGAAAAAGAAATTATTGTTCTTGAAAAAGAAGCAAAAAAGGAAGTAGCTGCAGCAAAAAGATTGGCATGGAATGCATATATGCAGCCAATGATTGATGAGAGAAAAATTCTAATGGATATTCTGGAAAATGTGGCTACAAAGAGCGAGCATAAAATATTTATTGATAAGCTCAAACGTGAATTGGCTTCAATTGATGAACCAGTTAGAAAAAATATTCTAACAATTGCAAGAAAATCTCTAATTCATTTAAGAGACGAAAGTTTTGAAGAAAAAGAAATTTTACAAAAATGGATTCAAAATTACAGAGATGTTCAGCAACTAAAATACAGCGCTCATTTATACAATGAGTTTGAAAATAAGGCTACAAACGTTGAAGAAATAGATACGGTATATGATGAAGATTCAGAATTGGTTGATGCTAGACTTGTATTAAGAGATAACTTTGATCATATTTTTGCCAATCATGATAATGTTTTAATTTTTGGAGAAGATTCAGGTAAAATAGGAGATGTAAATCAAGGCTTGGAAGGGCTTCAGGAAAAATATGGTATTGACCGGGTTTATGATACCGGAATTAGGGAGGCTTCTATCATTGGTCAAGGTATTGGTATGGCTATGAGAGGCTTAAGACCAATTACAGAAATTCAATATTTAGACTATGTTTTTTATGCCACTCAGGTTTTAACAGATGATTTGGCGACCCTGCGTTACAGAACATTCGGAAAACAAAAAGCACCATTAATTATCAGAACCCGAGGTCATCGTCTAGAGGGTATCTGGCATTCAGGATCTCAAATGGGCAGCCTTATTAATTTGCTGCGTGGCCTGTATATTCTAGTACCTCGTAATATGACAAAAGCCGCAGGGTTTTATAATACTTTACTTAGAAGTGATGAACCCGCATTGGTGATTGAAAATTTAAATGGATATCGTTTAAAAGAAAGAATGCCCAGTAATTTGGGTGAATTTACTACGCCCATTGGCTTAGTTGAAACTGTAAAAGAAGGAAATGATATTACCATTGTATCTTATGGATCCACTTTAAAAATGGTTGAAGAAGCTTCAAAAGATTTATCTCAGGTAGATATCGATGTTGAAATAATCGATGCACAAAGCCTACTTCCTTTTGATTTGAACATGGATGTATTAGTGAGTGTTCAAAAAACCAACCGTTTAATAATTATTGACGAAGATGTTCCCGGAGGAGCATCTGCTTATTTATTGGACGAAATCATTAACAAACAAAAGGCTTATTTTTATTTAGATAGTCAGCCAGTAACTATTACGGCAAAGCCACATCGGCCTGCCTATGGTACGGATGGTGATTACTTTTCAAAACCCTCAATAAATGATATATTTGAAGGGGTCTATCAGGTAATGCATGAGGTTGATCCTGTAAAATACAAAGAGTTGTATTAAAAATATTTGGATTTTTATTTCAAGTTATCCTGCCAATCTTTTCATAAAACATCACCCCACACAATTAATTATTCAGTTTTTTGTTTTAGTTTTGTCGCCGTTACTTATTCAATAATTAATTGTTTTGGTTTAATTAATGCAAAGATTTTTTCAAATATCACTTCTTATTCTCATTTGTTTCACAAATATTTCATGGAAAATTAATTCAATTGATTCTGAAATATCCATTGAAAATGAAATTTCAAATGATACCCTAAGTCTATATCAGCAACTCAATAATAAGAATTTGAAATTTGAAGTTTTTTCATATGCATACAATGGGTATTTAGAATTAAAATCAGACAACAAACTGAATAATTCCAGATATTTGAGCATCATTGATATGAGTTTATCCTCAAAATTAGAACGACTTTTTATAATAGATTTGGTGGATAAAAAAATAGTTCATCAAAGTGTTGTTGCACATGGAAAAAATTCAGGATTGGAATTTGCTCAATATTTTTCCAACAAAATTAATAGTCATCAAAGTAGTCTTGGGTTTTACAAAACTGCTGAAACTTATCATGGTAAACATGGTTTATCTTTAAGACTAGATGGATTGGAATTTTCTAATAGTAATGCGAGAAAAAGAGCCATTGTAATTCATTCAGCTGAATATGCTACCAAAAAATTTATTGTGAATAATGGTAGATTGGGGAGAAGTTATGGATGCCCTTCACTACCACTGAAAGACTACAATTTAATAATAGATAAAATCAAAGCCGGAAGTGCTTTATTTATTTATTCTTCTGACAAAAATTATTTGAATAGCTCCAGTTTGATTGCCAGCAATTAATTTTGTTCTTCTACTAATGAATTACATTAAACTTTTATTGATTTTTTTAACTAGAGATGGCCCTTCATAAATAAAACCAGAATACAATTGAATTAAATCGGCTCCTGCATCTAATTTTTCCTGAGCATCTTTTGCTGAATATATCCCTCCCACTCCAATAATTGGGAAAGCTTTGTTTGATTTTTCCGAAAGAAATCGAATCACTTCAGTTGATCTTTTTGCAACCGGTTTCCCACTCAATCCGCCTGTTTCATTTTTATTATTTGATAACAGGTTCTTTCTGGATATAGTTGTATTGGTAGCAACCACACCCGCAATCTTAGTAATTTTGACAATATCTATAATATCTAATAATTGATCGTCCGTCAAATCAGGCGCAATTTTTAATAATATGGGCTTGGATTTAGTTTTAGATTTATTCTCTTCCTGTAAGGTATTCAATAAATTAGTTAGAGGTTCTTTGTCTTGTAGATCCCTTAAATTGGGTGTATTAGGCGAACTTACATTCACAACAAAATAATCAACCCAATCAAAAAGTTCATTAAAACAAATCAAATAATCGTCAACCGCATTTTCATTGGGCGTAACTTTGTTTTTCCCAATATTTCCTCCAATAATGATATTTGAACTACGTTTTTTCAAGCGTTCAACAATCACTTGAACACCATCATTATTGAATCCCATTCTATTAATAATAGCCTTATCTTCTACCAACCTGAACAACCTTTTTTTGGGGTTCCCGGGTTGAGGTTTGGGGGTCACGGTTCCTATTTCAACAAAACCAAAACCAAAATTTGAAAATTCATCAAATAACACGGCATTTTTATCAAAGCCCGCAGCTAAACCTATAGGGTTTTTGAAAGTTAAACCGAATAAGTTACGTTCTAATTTTTTACTTTTTACAGCAAATATTTTCTTGATAATTTTACCCTTAAGAGGAATTTTGAAAATGAGTTTTAATATTGAAAAAGTAAAATGATGTACCTTCTCAGGATCAAACAGGAATAATATTTTTCGGATAACTGACTTGTACATAATCAAATTTTACATAAATATAATTGAAATAAAAAAGGAATCAATTTTGAAAATTGCCTTTAATCCTCCCTCTCCGCATCAGGCGGATTCGGCGGACGAGAAGATTTGCTTTAACCTGCCAGCCGGCAAGGCAGGTTGTTTGCAAAGCAAACTCAATTTAATACCTCGCATGCCTGCCTGACGGCAGACTGGCTTGCCTCAAGGTCGTTTATTATTTTTTTGACAATCTAAACCTATCGAATTGTAGCATCAAATTGTTTAATAAAACTCTCTTGTAACTTATTCATAATCTTATCAATCTGTTTATCTTTCAAGGTTTGATTTTCATCTTGTAATACAAAACTTAAGGCATATGATTTTTTGCCTTTTGGTAATTTATTTCCAATATATACATCAAATAAGTTCACCTCTTTTAACAATTTTCTTTCACTTTGAAAGGCAGTGTTGTAAACATCGATAAATTTTACCTTTTCATCTAATAAAAGTGCTAAATCGCGTTTAACTTCAGGATATTTCGGTAATGTTTTGATCTTAAGATCTTTATTACTTATACATTTTAATACATTATCCCATTGAATATCAACAAATAACACTTCCTGCTTGATTCCGAATTCTTTTAAAACTCCTTCTTTAACAATCCCCACTTCTGCTAGTTTTCTTTTGCCTAATTGTATACCAATCCCTTCAGAAAAAACATCATTCTTAGCTACTGATATTCGCAAACTTTTAATTCCTAACCTTAAAAATAATGAAGTAACAATTCCCTTTAAAAAATAGAAATCTGAAGTTTGAACTTCAGCATTCCAACTGTTTTTTTGCAAATTTCCCGAAACGATCAATGATAGGTGCTTTTGCTCCACATAACCACTTTCATATTTATGATAGGTATTGCCAAATTCAAAAAACTTCAAATCACTATTCTTTCTGTTGATATTATATGATACTGATTCCAATCCACCGAATAACATAGATTGCCTCATAACCGACAAATCTCTGCTCAATGCATTCAGTATGGTAACATTTTCATCAACATTTAGCATTTCAGATTGTTTCAAATATTCAGGTTTTGTTAATGAATTTGCCAAAGTTTCATAAAATCCATGGTCAATCAAGAAATTAGCCGCAATATTTTCAATTTTTTCTGAACTGATTTTGTTTGAGCTGGAAATGGAAGTGTTTAATTTATCCGGTATTTCAATATTATTATATCCATAAACTCTTAAAATCTCTTCTACAATATCAGCTTCTCTGGTAACATCCACTCGATAAGATGGAATTGTCAGACCCAATCCTGATTTAGTTTGATTATTAATCTTAATATCTAAGGAAGCTAAAATATTCTTTATCGTTTCAGTTGGAATTTTTTCACCTATTAATTTATGAACTCTTTCATATGATAAATGCACCTGAAAATCTTCAATTTTGTTAGGATAAATATCAATGATGTCTGAAACTATCTTTCCTTCTGCAATTTCACTTATTAATATAGCCGCTCGCTTTAAGGCGATCACCACACCTTCAGGGTCAATTCCCCTTTCAAACCTAAAGGAAGCATCCGTATTCAAAGCATGACGTTTTGCAGTTTTCCGAATAGAAACTGGATTAAAATATGCGCTTTCTAAAAAAATAGTTTTAGTATTTGCAGTGACTCCGGAATTCTCTCCTCCGAAAACTCCTCCAATACATAAGGGTTTATCTGCTGAATCACAGATCATAATATCATCTTCATGCAATTCTCTTACGGTTCCATCTAAACTAGTAAATTGAGTACCGCTCGGTAAATTTTTAACTACAATCTTATCTCCTTGAATTTTATCAGCATCAAAAGCGTGCAAAGGTTGACCCAACCCATGTAGTATATAGTTGGTGATATCAACTACGTTATTAATAGGTTTTAGCCCTATTGATTTCAATCTTTCTAACAGCCAATTTGGTGATTCTACAACCTTTAAATCTGTAATAGTTATACCAGCGTATCTTGGAACTAATTTATTATTTTCAACTTCAGCATCAATTTTAAAAGTACGTTCATCAATATGGAAATTACTAACCGGAGGAGTAACCAATTCTTTCTTAACTTCTTCCAATTGTAGAAGGCCGGCATTTAAATCACGAGCCACTCCTATATGACTCATTGCATCCGCTCTGTTGGGTGTTAAACCAATTTCAAAAACATAATCAGTTTTAACATTAAAGATTTCTGCAGTAGGAGAACCCACTTTGGAGTCATTGTCCAAAACTAAAATTCCATCATGCCCTTTACCCAAACCTAGTTCGTCTTCAGCGCAAATCATACCAAAACTTTGCTCCCCTCTTATTTTACCTTTTTTAATTGTAAAACTTTCCTCATTTTCAGCATACAAAATAGTTCCTATAGTTGCCACAGGAACCTTTTGACCAATAGCCACATTAGGTGCACCACAAACTATCTGAACGGGTTCACCATTGCCTAAATCAACTTGGGTAACTTTTAACCTATCTGCATTAGGATGCTTTTCACAAGCCAATACCTCACCAACAACAACACCCTTTAAACTTCCTTTTATGGTTTCATAAGTTTCAATCCCCTCTACTTCTAATCCTAAATTGGTTAAAATTTCTCCAACCCTTTCAACATCTAAATCAACATTCAAGAACTCTTTTAACCAACTGTATGAAATTTTCATTTAATCTATTTTTATATCAAAGAAAAGAAATCCTTTTCATTTTATTTTTTTCTTTTTTATCAGCTGCAAAGATATGCATTTGTAAGTTGTAGATACAAAAACCATTTAAGAAATTTTTGAACTTGAGTTCGGTTATTTTTAGAACATTGAGATATTAGAAAACTCAATAAACTAGGCATTTTAAGAAGGACTGTTTTTTTAGTTCAATGAAAATAATAAGCATATTAAGAATCTCCAAAAACCATAAATGAAAGCCTTATAAGCAGTAATCTTCACACTATAAAAACCATCGATTAACTAGTTAATCTTTTGTACTCTCAAGCACATATCTTACTAATTATTAGGCTTCTGTTGTAGTTAATAATAATCGAATTCAGGTTTTAAGAAAATCATTTTTAAGTTCTCAATAAAAATTGCTATTTTGCACGAATAATATATATAAAGATGCCAAAAGAAATTAAACGTTTATTTGACTTTGCTTACTATCAGCTTGAAAATTATAATCTGGAAAAATGTTTGGTTTCTAAGAGCAGCGGTGATTGGGTGGCAACTTCTACCAAAGAATTTGTTGAAAAGGCAAATGAAATTAGTAGAGGATTGTTACGATTGGGAGTTAAACCAAATGATAAAATAGCAATTATTTCATCTTCGAACAGAACAGAATGGAATATTCTTGATGTTGGAGTATTACAAATTGGAGCCCAAAATGTTCCAATTTACCCTACAAGTTCCAAGGAAAATTACGAATATATATTTAATCATGCCGAAGTTACCCTTTGTTTTTTATCTGACAAGGAGTTATTGGACAAGGCAAATGAAATAAAGAATAATGTTCCAACCCTACAAAATATATATTCCTTTGATCAGATTGATCAGTGTGATCATTGGAGTGAAGTTTTAAAACTTGGTTTGGATTCCAGCAATCAGCAAGAAGTTGAACAACTCAAAAAAAATGTAAAATCTACTGATCTGGCAACGATCATTTATACTTCCGGAACAACGGGTGTTCCAAAAGGAGTTATGCTTTCTCATCAAAATATTGTTTCAAATGTTCTTGATAGTATAGAACACCTACCTTTAACCATGGGAAGTGCTAAGGTTTTAAGTTTTTTACCTGTGTGCCATATCTTTGAGCGAATGCTTCATTATTTATATTTATATAGCGGTATTTCTATTTATTTTGCGGAATCAATTGAGAAAATCCCTGTCAATATTAAAGAGGTAAAGCCCAATTTCATGAGTGTGGTTCCTCGTTTACTTGAAAAAATTTATGACAGTATTATCACCAAAGGGTCTGAACTTAAGGGTCTTAAAAAGGCTTTGTTTTTTTGGGCAGTCAAACTAGGATTAAAATATGAACCCTATAATGCCAATGGCTGGTGGTATGAAAAAAAATTAGCGCTGGCGAATAAATTGATATTCAACAAATGGCGTGAAGCTCTGGGAGGAAACTTAAGTACCATGATTTCCGGAAGTGCAGCACTTCAACCCAGACTCACCAGAATTTTCGCTGCAGCAGGCATGCAAATTATGGAAGGGTATGGACTAACAGAAACCTCTCCAGTGGTTAGTGTGAACAAGTATGAAGGACAATCATTTAAAATTGGATCTGTGGGTAAAGTTATTGCCAATGTTGAAGTGAAAATTGCAGATGATGGTGAAATTTTGGTAAAAGGGCCTAATGTAATGCAAGGGTATTATAAGGAATCTCAAATGACTTCTGATGTAATGACCGGAGATTTTTTCCATACTGGAGATAAAGGTGAAATTGATTCAAAAGGATTTTTGTCTATTACAGGAAGGAAAAAAGAAATTTTCAAAACTTCTGGAGGTAAATACATTTCTCCAGTTTTACTTGAAAATGAAATGAAGGAATCTCGATTTATTGAGCAAATATTAGTCGTTGGAGAAGGCCAAAAAATGGCAGCTGCCATCGTACAGCCACATTTTGCATTTGTCAAAGAATGGGCTAAAATTCATCATGTTGAAATTGGAGACAGCTTGGAAGATATGGTAAATTGTGAAGAAGTAAAAAAAAGAATATTTGAAGAAATTGAACATGGCAATAAAAATTTCGGTAAATGGGAAACCATCAAATGTATAGAACTGTCATCGGAACAATGGACAATTGACAATAATTTGTTAACGCCAACATTCAAACCTAAAAGAAATGAAATTCTAAAAAAATACAAACATTTATACGATAAAATTTATACGCAGAGTTAATTGCATAACTGTTGATAATATTTAAATTTTTTATCTGTTCAATAGCTTTATATTTTTTAATTTCGTTATAATTAATTCCTAAAACATTCATGGAACATTTTATAGTATCTGCTCGTAAGTACCGTCCGCAAATATTTGCTGATGTTGTTGGTCAACAAGCCATTACCAACACTTTGGAGAGTGCTATAAAAAATAATCATTTGGCTCAAGCCCTTCTTTTTACGGGTCCAAGGGGTGTAGGGAAAACTACTTGTGCCCGGATTTTATCTAAAATGATCAATCAGGATAGTGCAGAAAGCCCTGTGAAAGATGAAGATTTTGCATTTAACATTTTTGAATTGGATGCCGCATCGAATAATTCGGTGGATGATATTAGAAATTTAACCGATCAGGTAAGAATTCCGCCGCAAACGGGAAAATATAAAGTATATATCATTGATGAGGTTCATATGCTGTCACAATCAGCTTTTAATGCCTTTTTAAAAACCTTAGAAGAACCTCCTGCTCATGCCATTTTTATATTGGCAACTACTGAAAAACACAAAATCATTCCTACTATTTTATCAAGATGCCAAATATTTGATTTTAAAAGAATTGGAGTACTTGATATTAAAAATTATTTGGTTAAAATAGCCAAAGATGAAAAAGTTAATGCAGATGATGACGCCTTACATATCATAGCCCAAAAGGCTGATGGCGCATTGCGTGATGCACTTTCTATTTTTGACCGTGTGGTAAGTTTTTCAGGCTCTGAATTGACAAGGAAGGCCGTTACAGAGAATTTAAATGTTTTAGATTATGATGTTTATTTTAAAATTACCCAATTAATATTAGAAAATAATATACCCCAAATTCTAATAAATTATAATAATGTATTAGATAAAGGTTTTGAAGGGCATCATTTTATAGGAGGCTTGGCATCACATTTTAGGGATTTATTGGTAGCTAAGGATTCAGAAACCGTCGCTTTATTGGAAGTTGGAGATACAGCTAAAAAACATTACCTGGAGCAAGCACAAAAATCTGATATTGGATTTTTATTCAAAGCCATAGACCTTGCCAACGATTGTGATTTAAAGTACAAAACTAGTAAAAATCAACGGTTATTGGTGGAAATCACGCTCATGAAATTAGCCTCTATTACCTTTGAAGGCCAAAAAAAAAAATCTAGTCGCTATATAATTCCTGCCTCTCATTTTGCACATACTTTAGTTGAAGAAAAACTGGATGTTTCTGAAAAAGTAATTCAGAATCCTATTAAAATAGAATCAATTCCTTCCTTAGTTCAAGAAAAAGTTGAAGCATATATTTCTAATGAAGGAAATAAATTGAAGGGAGATACTTCTGAAACAAATGAACAACAACAGGATGTTCAACGTAAAAAATCAGTGAGAAGAAAGTCAGCCTTATCACTTTCAAGTATAAAAAGAGATAAAATTGAGGAGGATAAAATAAAAAGCAAACAGAAAGTTGTAGAAAATTTAGATGACCTACCCAAAGATCCATTCAGTGAAGAAAAATTTCTGGAGATTTGGTTTGCATATATTGAGTCTCTTCATAAAAACGGAGAAAAAATATTTGCTTCTATTTTAAAGGCCGATACGCCAAAAATTGAAAATACCTTAATATTCCTTACCTATCCAAATCAAATGATGAAGGCTGAATTGGATAAGGTAAAATACAAAGCTTTAAAGTATCTACGCAAGGAGTTAAACAATTATAGTATTGATTTTGAGATTAATGTTAATGAAGCAAACGTTAAGAAATTTGCATATACTCCTCAAGAAAAATACGATCTGTTAAAAAATAAGAATGAAGCAATTGTTAAATTGAGAAAAACCTTTAATCTGGAGATTTAATTTCATTTAATCAGCTAATCTTTAATGGTCAATCTTAGAACAGAGCAAGCCGAATTATAAGCAAATTTATCTCTACCAGTACCAAACAATACATTTCTCCAATTGTCTTTTACCGGAGTACCTAATACAAGAAGATCATAATTTGCAGAAATTTTAGAAACAGCTTCTATCGAGTCGTTAGACTTATAAATTTGAACATTACATTTCGAATCAGCTTTAGTCAAAATATCTTCAGCCATTTCTTTCATTGCTCGCAACTCATCATCCGAAATAACCTCAGGAACCACATGTAATAACGTAAAAGAAGCCCTATAAAATTGGCAAATTCGATCAACCACAGCCACAAATTTTTTATCTTTTCTACCTGGTCTCAGCGCAAGGAGCACTCTGCTAATATGTCGAACTCCATTATCCTTAAATAAGGCAAAATCAGAATTTATATGAGTAACCAACCAACCAATGGGGTTTCTTACAAAAATTCCATTATGAGCTCTCCCATCCCAACCCATGACCAGCCAATCACAATGAGTTTGGTCGCTCAATTCATAAATTGTATTCGAAATATTATGAGTAACTACGGCTTCAAAATCCAAGTTTATATTCCTTGCTCTGGCAAGACCTGACAATCTCCTAGAAAGAGAATTTGATCTAGGGTTATCGTCCATTACTGCATCTAAAAATGTTTGATTAGGAACTTCAGTAATATTTACAGCTTGTGTTCTATCACCCTTATTAATAGCAGCACCAATTTCTGTTAGCATTTCAGGAGAATTTTCATTCCCCAATAATGGAATAACTACACCTGCCTCAGAAGCTATTTTCCCATCTAAAAAAGAAGGTATTTCGTATAGAGGTCTCCTGTTGATTCTTTTTTCACTATTCTTTTTATTATACAACAAAAACAAAGCCGGACGGTGACCATACTTTCTTAAAACACCTGTTCTCGCCGTCTTTTTCCCATAATTATAGTAAATCACTAACCCTAGAATAACAATGGCTAAAATGGATAAAAATGGGACAAAACCTAAAAATACCAATAGTATAATTCCATTTAATATCCCGAAGATTTGCATAAACGGATACAAGGGTGATCGATAAGTAGGCTGATACCATTGTGCCGAAGTTTCTCTTAAAACAATCACACATCCGTTAACCGAAATAAACATCATAACCATGAATGCACTGGCCAATTTTGCTATTTTTTCAACATCTAAAAACAAAATTACAAATGCCATAGTTACGCAGGTCAATATGATAGTAACAACAGGTGTCAGATATTTAGCATGAATTTTATTCATAATCTTAGGCAATAAATTATCCATTGCCATTGCAAATGGAAATCTTGAAGCCGCCAAAACACCTGAATTAGCCATAGAAATTAAAGTAATCACGCCTACAATTGCCGCGAGATATCCTATATATTTCCCACCCAATAATAGAGATATCGTGTAGATGGGTCTGATATCTGTTTTTAATTCATCTAATGGAATATTCCCAGCCAATGTAAAAGTTACAAATACATAAATTGCTGACATAATAATCAGCGATAGAATCATCGCGCGAGGTAAGTTTTTACTTGGATTTTTAATTTCACCAGCTATAGCAGCCACTTTGGTAACCCCAGCGTAAGAAATATAAACAAAGGCTACTGTTGAAAATAAGCCAATATTACCGGAGGTTAAAAAAGGGTCAAGATTACCGGGATCCACGTTGGGAATACCGAAAAATAAAATCATAATTAAACTCAGTAGGCTGATAGTAACTATCACCATTTGCACTTTACCCACTTTTTTAATTCCCATAATATTCAGAATCAAAATAATGATCAGAAAAAAAACAGCAAAATATCTGGTATATTCTGATGGAATATTGGCTAAAATAGCCAGATAAGCACCAAACCCCACAAGTGCAAAAGAGCTTTTAAGTAAAAGTGAAAGCCAAAGTCCTATGCCCGCAATTGTGCCAAATATAGGGCCAAAAGCTCGTTCGATATAAACATAGGTTCCACCTGATTCAGGCATGGCTGTAGCCAATTCAGATTTTGATAAGGCCGCAGGTAATATACAAACGGCAGCTATCAAATAAGCCAGCCAAACCGATGGGCCTGTTTTAGCAGCAGCCAATCCTGGTAATACAAAAATACCACTCCCCAGCATACCCCCAATACTTATGGCTATGACCGTTGTTAAATTTAAACTGCGTTCTAATTTTTTCAAATCTGTAAAATTTTCTCTAAAATAGGTTTTTTTTACCAACCGCAAAATATTAAGTAAATCATCTTAATTAATTTGATAAATTTGACCATTGATAAAAATTAATTTTCTAATTATGTTAGGACTAAAATTTGAAACTGAAACTTCATGGGCAGAAATTGCAAAAGATGATTTACAACAAATATTGACAGATCATGCTTTTGCTGAACAAAAAGCAGCTTCAAATGCCGTGTCCATCATCATCAATTATTCCGAAGAAACTGAGATGGTAAAAGCCATGAGTGACATTGCCATTGAAGAAATGGAACATTTTAAAATGGTTCACCTTTTAATGGTTAAAAGAGGCATGGTTTTGGGCCGAGAACAGAAAAATGATTATGCCAGACATTTGCATAGTTTCTTTCCAAAAACAAAAGACAGAACAGATGCTTTGATACAAAGACTATTAATTGCTGCGCTAATTGAAGCAAGGAGTTGTGAGCGATTTAAAGTTTTTTCCGAAAATTTAAACGACCAGGAATTATCTGATTTTTATAAGGAATTAATGATCTCAGAAGCGAATCATTATACAACTTTTTTGGGTTTTGCACGTCAATATCAAGATCGGAAGATCGTCGATAAAAAATGGGAAGAGCTATTGGATTATGAAGCGAATTTTATGAAAAATCGTGGAAATAAGGCCAAAGTTCACGGATAAAACCGAAGCCTTTTAAATAAAACCAAAATTAATTTATTTAATAATTTCTATTGAAAATGGGTAGTTGGGTAACTCTCCATTATTCGCTTTTATAGCATTTATTATTGGAAATACAAGACAGGCTATCCCGATAACAATCAATCCCAAAATTCCCAATCCTAATAAAAATATAAGTGGCACGCATATAATAGCGTATATGAACATACTGATCTGAAAATTTAATATTGCCTTACCGTGTTCGTCCATTTCATAAATCTCATCCTTTTTAGTCATCCAAATTATTAAAGGAACTATAAATCCTCCAAATCCTGTAACCAAATCCAATAATTGACTCAAATGTGTAAGTACAATGGTTTGTCTGTCTTCTCGCATAGTTTATTTTTCTATTGGACGTTTGTGTTCTGGTTTTGTTACACAATATAAATTTCAAATTATCCTTTCTTGAAACTATCACTATAAGAATTCTTTGCTTATCCTAAATTATTAAATCTTAACT
>JAUXGV010000060.1 GCA_030621915.1 Flavobacteriaceae bacterium | reverse complement strand
AAAAAAAATGTATTTAGTGATGGTGAATTTCAGGTTTTATTTGAAGAATCCATTAGAGGAAGAAGGGTTTTTTTGATAGGCTCTACCATGCCTCCAAATGATAATTTAATGGAGATGCTGTTGTTGATTGATGCCGCAAAAAGAGCATCTGCAAGACATATAACAGCCGTAATGCCCTACTTTGCATGGGCAAGACAAGATCGTAAGGACAAGCCAAGGGTACCCATTGCAGCAAAATTAGTGGCAAAACTACTTCAGGTTGCAGGAGCAACCCGCATTATGACTATGGATTTACACGCTGATCAAATTCAAGGTTTTTTTGAAGTCCCTGTTGATCATTTATATGCATCTACCATTTTATTGCCCTATATCAAAAAAATGAATCTTGACAACATAACCATTGCTTCACCTGACATGGGGGGCTCTAAAAGAGCCTATGCATATTCCAAATATTTAAACTCTGAAGTGGTTATCTGTTATAAACAGCGGAAACAAGCTAATGTTATTTCTCATATGGAATTGATTGGAAATGTTGAAGGCAGGAATGTAATTATCGTCGATGATATGGTTGATACGGCAGGTACATTAACGAAGGCCGCCGATTTAATGATGGAAAAAGGAGCTATAAGTGTACGAGCGATTACTACCCATGCGATACTTTCTGGTGATGCATTTAATCGTATTGAAAATTCGAGTTTATTAGAATTAATTGTTACCGATACTATTCCAATAAAGAAGGCTTGTTCTAAAATTAAAATTGTATCTTGCGCGCCCTTATTTGCTGATGTGATGGATAAGGTTCAGACCAATACATCAATCAGTGGTAAATTTTTAATGTAAACAAATTAAATATAAAAATGAAATCAATTACAATCAAAGGATCTCAAAGAGAAAGCGTGGGCAAGGTAGCTACCAAGGCCTTACGTAATGCTGGAAAGGTTCCTTGCGTTTTATACGGAGGAGACAACTCAATTCACTTTTCAGCAGACGAATTAGCATTTAGTAAATTGGTGTATACTCCAAATGTATATACGGCAACTGTTGAACTAGAAAACGGTGAAAAACATGAAGCCATTTTGCAAGATATTCAATTCCATCCAGTAACAGATAAAATTTTACATGTTGATTTTTATCGATTATTTGAAGATAAAGAAATTACCATGGAAATTCCTGTACACTTAATTGGAAATGCCCCTGGAGTTGTTGCGGGTGGTAACATGCGTTTTCCAAACAGGAAATTAAAAGTAAGAGCATTACCGGCAAATTTGCCTGATTTTATCAATGCTGATATTTCAAAATTAAATATTGGTGACAAACTTTTTGTTACTGAACTTGAAAACGAAAACTATTCTATTTTACACCCTGAAAACACGGTAGTAGTTCAAGTGAGAATTTCTCGTTTAACTATTGAAGAGGAAGAAGAAGAAGAAGAAGGTGAAGAAGGTGAAGAAGGTGAAGAAGGTGCTGAAGCCGTAGAAGGTACTGAAGGTGCAGCAAAATCTGAAGAATAAATTTATTTTTTAGCATAAATTAAAAGCTTTTCGGATTTACCGAAAAGCTTTTTTTATATTTATGGTTTATGAATTTCATTGAAAAAGTAATATCGTTTTTTAAATCCGACACGGACAATTCCTTAGGTATGAAGAAATATTTAATAGTAGGCTTAGGAAACATAGGAGAAAAGTATCTAAAAACCAGGCATAATATAGGTTTCTTAATTTTGGACAAATTGGGTGAAAATCAGAAAGTGATTTTTGAAACAAAAAAATTGGGTGATATCGCAAGGTTCAAATACAAGGGTAGAACTTTTATCTTATTAAAACCAAACACCTATATGAACCTGAGTGGTAAGGCTGTTAAATACTGGCAAAAAATTGAAAAAATACCTATTGAAAATCTATTGGTGGTGGCCGATGATTTAAATTTACCCTTTGAAACCCTAAGATTGAAATCAAAAGGAAGTGCAGGGGGCCATAATGGACTTACTAGCATTAATGAATACTTGGAAACTCAAAATTATAGTCGTTTGAGATTTGGTGTAGGTAATAATTTTCACGAAGGAAATCAGGTTCATCATGTATTAGGAGAATGGGTTCCAGAAGAAGAAAAAAACCTACCTGAACATATTGAAAAATCTACCAAAGCCATCATCTCGTTTGGAATGGCAGGTATCAATAATACCATGAACGAATTTAACGGGAAATGAAAATCATTAATAAGGAAATATTCTAAGATGACAACAACTATACTTAGTCTTGATTATTTTCTATGAATTAAGTTACATTTTAAATAGACACAACCCAAAATGACCGATCTAATTTATGTCTATTTTATAGGGTCATCAACCACTGTTATATCTATTCCTACATCTATTAATTTTTCTTTAAAATCTACATCTATTCCGTTATCCGTAATAAATTGATCTATTTCCTTAAGTCCACAAATTCTACCAAAACCCCTTTTTTCAAATTTTGAAGAATCGGCCAAAATGATAGTTTTTTATGCTGATTTTATCATTTTCTGATTCATGGATGCTTCCATTGAATTTGTGGTGGTTAGTCCAAAGTCAAGATCAATACCATCAACACCCAAAAATAATTTTATGCAAGTAAATACCGAAAGCATCCTCTCACCCATGGGTCCAATAACGGAGCAAGAGCTTTTTCTAATGCCTTGGCACAATAAAGTTGTGGTTGGTACAACGGATACTCCTATTGAAAAAGAATCTTTAGAACCCATTACTCTAGAAAAAGAAATTGAATTTATTCTAAAAACAGCAAGTAAATATTTAACAAAGGCTCCTAAAAAAAGTGGTTTAAAAGAAAATGTTGACCTCAAAAGTACATTTCATTTCTATGGATCTGATGAGGACGGTGAAAAAAAATTATGTCTAGAGAATAATTTAATCAGAAAAATAAGTTCTACATTAGACGTGATTGGAGCACAGGTTGTATGGGCCGTTAGAAATGAAATGGCAAGAACCGTGGAAGATTTTTTAGCAAGAAGAACTCGTTGCCCATTATTAGACGCCAGAGAAAGTATAAAAATGGCCCCAAAAGTAGCTGAAATAATGGCACAAGAATTAGAAAAAAATTCTGAATGGAAAGAATCCCAAGTTAAAGACTATGAAGAAGTTACGATGAATTATATTTTATAAAAGTAAAATAAGACAAGCTGAAAATAATTAAAATGGAAGAAAGACTAATTTTATCCTTAGATCAGGGAACAACATCATCAAGAGCAATTTTGTTTAATCATCAAGGTGAAATTGTAAAAGTATCTCAAAAACCATTTCAACAAATTTTTCCACAACCAGGATGGGTAGAGCATGACGCAAAGGAAATTTGGTCTTCTCAAATTTCCGTAGCTAGAGAAGTTATCGCTAAGGAAGGAATTACAGGTAGTAATATTGCAGCTATTGGAATAGCAAACCAAAGAGAAACAACGGTGGTTTGGGATCGTGAAACAGGCGAGCCGGTTTACAATGCAATTGTATGGCAAGATAGAAGAACTGCCAAATATATTGATGAACTCAAAACTAATGGTCATATTGATAGGATTCAGAAGAAAACAGGCTTGGTCTTAGACGCCTATTTTTCAGCAACAAAATTAAAATGGATTTTAGATAATGTGAAGGGTGCTAGAGAAAAAGCAGAGGCCGGTAAACTATGTTTTGGAACCATTGATACTTGGTTAGTTTGGAATCTTACTGGTGGTAAAATGTTTATAACAGATGTTTCAAATGCAAGTAGAACGATGCTCTTAAACATTCATACTTTAGAATGGGATGAAGAATTGTTAGACTTATTCGATATTCCTAGGGTAATATTACCTACTGTTAAAGAAAGTAGTGAAGTTTACGGTACTACAACTACCCATTTATTTTCAACAAAAATTCTTATCTCAGGAATGGTAGGTGATCAACAAGCAGCACTATTTGGTCAAATGTGTACAAAACCAGGTATGGTTAAGAATACCTATGGAACGGGATGTTTTTTATTGATGAATACCGGTGATAAAGCAGTAAATTCTAATAATAATTTATTAACCACAATTGGTTGGAAAATTAATGGAAAAACTACCTATGCTTTAGAAGGGAGTGTATTTGTAGGGGGAGCAGCCATTCAATGGTTGAGAGATGGAGCAAAAATAGTTAAAACGGCGCCCGGAATTAATCATTTGGCCGAAACAGTTGAAGACAACGGAGGTGTTTATTTTGTCCCTGCAATGACAGGTATGGGAGCTCCATATTGGGATCAGTATGCCAGAGGAGCTATCTTTGGCATTACTCGTGGTACTACAGATGCTCATATTTCTCGTGCAACATTAGAAGGGATTGCTTTTCAGGTTTATGACATAGTAAAAGCCATGGAGGCTGATGCTGGCAAAAAAAGCATTGAATTAAGAGTTGACGGTGGTGCTGCTGCGAGCAGCTTATTAATGCAATTCCAATCTGATTTGTTTGGCTTTAAAATTATTCGTCCAAAAACGTTAGAAACAACCGCATTAGGTGCTGCATATTTAGCTGGTTTAGCAGTAGGTTACTGGAAAAGTGTTGATGAAATTCAATCTCAATGGATCGTAGATAAAGAATTTTATCCAGTATTAGAGAAAGATAAAGTTAAAAATATGTTGCGATACTGGCACAAAGCAGTAAAATGTGCACAAAACTGGATTGAAGATTAATCATTATAAATACTTCTAATATGTCAATTTTAGTAGCAGAAATATTGGGTACAATGTTCCTTATTTTATTGGGAAACGGGGTCGTAGCTAATGTTGTTTTAAAGGGAACAAAAGGAAACAATTCAGGATGGATTGTAATAACCACAGGCTGGGCATTGGCAGTGTTTGTTGGTGTGGTTGTAGCTGGCCCATATAGTGGAGCTCATTTAAACCCAGCAGTGACCATTGGGCTGGCTGTAGCAGGTAAACTTTCCTGGACTTTAGTGCCAGAATATATTGCTGGAGAAATGTTAGGTGCAATGCTTGGTGCCTTATTAGTTTGGGTGTTTTATAGAGATCACTTTAAAGCAACTGATGATGAAAGTGGTAAATTAGCATGTTTTAGCACAAGCCCAGCAATTAAAAATACTTTTTCTAACTTAACCAGTGAAGTCATAGGAACCTTTGTTTTAATATTTGTTATATTTTACATAGCAGGTCCAAAACTGGATATAACTGGAGATATTAATGCAGAAACAATGATAGGTTTAGGTTCTATAGGAGCAATACCCGTTGCGTTTCTTGTTTGGGTAATTGGTTTATCCTTAGGAGGTACAACGGGTTATGCAATAAACCCAGCTCGGGATTTAGGCCCAAGAATTATACACGCAATTTTACCATTAAAAGGTGGAAGCGAATGGTCTTATTCTTGGATTCCTGTTCTAGGGCCAATTATAGGTGCGATAATAGCAGCCCTTTTATATGGAGCCTTATTATAGTTGAATTTAGCGAAACTTTAGCCAATTTGGTAATTCCTAAAATTTGAAATTCTTAGCTATTACTATTATTTCAATGATTATTTTATTTTCCAGTCTAATTTGGGGTTTGTGTCACTTAGCACTACTCCACCGTAACCGACTTAGCTAAATTTCTAGGTTGGTCAACATTACAATCTCTCATCACTGCAATATGATAGGATAGTAATTGAAGTGGTATGGTAGTTAATAGCGGTGATAAAGCTTCTTCAACTTCTGGAATCTCTATAACATGATCAGCAATCTCTTTCACAGTAACGTCACCTTCAGTAACTATGGCGATAATTTTTCCCTTTCGTGATTTAATTTCCTGAATATTACTTACAATTTTTTCATAATGTCCTTTATTAATCGCAATCACAATAATTGGCATCCTGTCATCAATTAAAGCAATAGGCCCGTGCTTCATTTCAGCTGCTGGATAACCTTCTGCATGGATATAGGAAATTTCCTTTAATTTTAAAGCGCCTTCAAGAGCTACAGGAAAATTAAACCCTCTTCCGAGGTATAAACAATTGGTGGAAAGCAAATATTTTTTAGCAATCGCCTTTATTTGAGAATCAATTTCCAATACTTGTTTCACTTTCTTTGGAATTAGTTCCATTTCCTGTAAGTACAAACGGTAACTAGCACTTGTCATGGTTCCTTTAGCTCTGGCCAAACGCAAAGCCATTAATGCCAACAATGTAATTTGAGTAGTAAATGCTTTGGTTGATGCAACACCAATTTCCGGTCCTGCATGCGTATAAGCTCCTGAGTCATTTTCTCTTGCAATGGAAGATCCAACCACATTACAAACTCCAAAAACAAAGGCTCCTTTAGACTTAGCCAATTTTATGGCAGCCAAGGTATCAGCGGTCTCTCCCGATTGAGAGATAGCAATTACAATATCTTTTTCGGTGATAATTGGGTTTCTATATCTAAATTCTGAAGCGTATTCTACCTCTACTGGTATTCTTGCAAAATCTTCAAAAATATATTCTGCCACCAAACCGGCATGCCATGAAGTTCCACAGGCTACAATTATAATTCGTTCCGCATTCAGAAACTTTTTCATGTTGTTTTCAAGTCCTGAAATTTTAATAATTCCTTCCTTTGCCAAAAGTCTTCCTCTAAAAGTATCAGTAATAGCTTTTGGTTGTTCATAAATTTCTTTCAGCATAAAGTGATCGTAACCCCCTTTTTCAATTTGCTCAAGATTCAATTGCAATTCATGAATTTTAGCATCAACATTTGAATCGTCAATGATTTTTCTAACTGCCACTTCCCTACCAATCTTAACGATTGCCATTTCCTCATCTTCCAGATATATGGCATCTTTGGTATATTCAATAAATGGAGATGCATCTGAGGCTATGAAAAATTCTTCGAAATTTTTCCCAACACCAATGGCAATAGGGCTTCCTAACTTGGCAACCACTATTTCATCAGGCTTTGTCTTATCAAATACTGCTATGGCATAAGCACCAATAACTTGGCTCAATGCAATTTGAACAGCTTTTCCCAACATTACATTTTCCTGGTTTTTAACTTCTTCAATCAAGTTGATTAAAACCTCCGTATCAGTGTCACTTTTAAAAGTATAGCCTCTACTAATAAGTTCCTTTTTAATGGAATCATAATTTTCAATAATTCCATTATGAACTATCGCTAAATCACCTGATTGTGATAAATGTGGATGTGAATTGAGGTCATTGGGAATTCCATGTGTAGCCCATCTTGTATGTCCAATTCCAATGGATCCAGATGCGGAAATATCATTTTCTACCTTTTCTTGTAAATTTGAAACCTTACCTTTTGTTTTCGAAAAATTGATTTCTTGTCCATCAAATAGCATGATTCCAGCACTATCGTAGCCTCTGTATTCCAATCTTTGCAGACCATTTATAATTATTGGATAGGCATCACGATTACCAATATACCCTGTTATTCCGCACATACTATTTAATTTTACAATTAATTAATCTATTGCTTCAGAATAATATATTTCAAGTTTTATGCGTTTGTCATCAACTATTGGTAGATTTCCTTTTAAAACAACCCCCTTTGGTATCCAATTATAATCATTTACTATTGTATCCAAGAGAGGTGATTGTGGTAAATCAGTAATTAAATAATTTTTTAATGCCAACTTAGATATTGGTTTAGGATTCTTCAAATTAAGAACATCTGAAATATATCTTGTAATTCTAAATTTATATCTTTCAGGATTTCCATCATCATCAAATACCAATTTACCATCAAAAATATCTGGTCCGTCAAATATATAATCCTTTAACGTTGAATCATAATCAAAATTATATAGAAACAATCTATTTGGTAATTCATTATTTTGGTCACCATCTAAATAAATAGTAATATTAGCTTCATTTATCAGCCAATTTTTATTTCTTATTTCTTCTAAACTTTCGTCGGTAAACAATTCTAAAACTACTTCGGTTCCAGCTGCTCCCTGAACAAATAATTTTTCTTCCCCATTTTCCATATCTGGGTTCAAAAGATAATTTTCAATAGGATATCCGGAATAATCATTTATATAATTCCCTGTTCTAACCCCTCCAGCAAAATTAAAATTCATCGATTGTGGTGTACGTACCACAACATCACTTTCTCCTACAGTTCCATTATAATTTAGATCTTCATCAGCACCCTCATCTGTAATTACATCATTCGTATAATAGATCGTGAATTTTGCATTAGTTCCTGCAATATTAATCAAAGCCCCATCCTCTCCATTAGAATCTATATACAAGCCCTTAAAAAATCTTACAAAATTTTCGTTATTATCAAATATTGCTGAATTGGGGTTTTCAATAAAATATTCTTGAAAATAATCTTCATCCAAATTAAACTTCATGGTTGGACTTGCATTCAACGCTTTAACAGTATCAATTTGATCAATAGTATTAGGATCGCCATCTAAGTTTTTTCTTAAAACATACAATACGGTATCATTTCTATTGGTTAAAAAGTCACCTGAAAATAATTCCGTATTTAACTGGTATTCTTTATCAGAATAGTAGGTTTTAACCATGGTGGGGTCATCCGGATCCAAAACATTCAGAAATGTTTTGAGCTCGCTGACCTTAACATTAAATTCTTGATCCGTATTGCCATAAACAGAATCAAGTAAATAATTTGGTGTTAGAATCGGATTTCCATCTTCATCATTTATTGGTAATCCAGTTTCCGGATCTTCAGCTTCTTGAGTTCCATCTAGAGTAGCAAAATATGGAATATCCAAAATTACAGTATCAATGGTTGCGTTTTCACCAAAATCAACACCTGTTATAGGCAAAAAGGCTTGAGAAATGAATGCGCTTTTCTTAAGTCCAAAATTTTCATCTCTATAAACACCCATTAAATAAAGTGGGACTTTGGTAGGGTCATTATTATCAACTCTTGAAGAATCTATATTTATATTATACGAAACAATTTCAAATAAAGAGTCTCCAACCGTAAAGTATCTATTGTCAACCAAACCTGCCGCAATATCTTCGAGATCTTTTTCACATGATACGATTCCAAAAAAAAGAGTTAACAATAAACCACAATTTTTTATGGTACTCAAAATTTTATGTGACATAAATATTTATTGAAATTTTTGTAATGATTTTATAACACTTTGTTCAAATAAAAATCGGAATAGGCTTCCGAAAAATCATCCATGGGGTGGTATTCTAATACAGGTACATTAAGGTTATCAATATGAGTCACAATATTTTCAGACAAATCATCACTTCCTTTTATAATAGCATCAGAATTTTCCAAGGCAACTTTTAATAAACAATCATTGTTAACGGTTTTAAGCGAAGTTAATTTTTCACCTGAAATTTGATCAAACTTAATTTTTTCTACAAACTTTTCTTTGTTCAACACTCCACTATTCTGATAGTTAAATGCCGATGTAACTATTTTGCTTTCAGCAAATAATGGATCATTCTTATAATATTCTTTCAAATACAATGGCAACAATGATGCCATCCAGCCGTGGACATGAATAATATCTGGTGCCCATTTTAATTTTTTTACAGTTTCTACTACTCCCTTTGCAAAGAATATGGCTCTTTCATCATTATCTTCATAAAATTTTCCATTCTCATCATTATATACCGATTTTCTCTTAAAGTACTCCTCATTGTCTATAAAATAGACCTGCATTCTCTCCTTTGGAATTGAAGCAACCTTAATGATTAAGGGCATATCCATATCATTAATTATCAGATTCATTCCGGATAACCTTATCACTTCATGTAATTGATGCCTACGCTCATTAATTATTCCAAATCTGGGCATAAACATTCTAATTTGAGCTCCCTGATGATGCATCTCCCTTGGAACTTCAAAGGCCATTTTAGATACTTCTGTTTCTGGTAAATAAGGCACAAGTTCCGATGACACATATAGTATTCTCTTATCTTTCATTTTCATTCTATTTTGGAATGGCGCAAAATTACGAAAATATATGCATAATTTGAATTAAAATCATAAGTTTGATAGCTTATTAACAATATTTAACAGCCTAATGAAAGTTTTCAAAACTGTAAGCTCTGTTCAAAAGCATTTAAATTCCTTGAATTTAAAAAAATCCTTGGGTTTTGTCCCTACAATGGGAGCCTTACATGACGGGCATTTATCAATTATTGAAAAAGCAAAAAAGGAAAACAAATTTGTCATCGTCAGCATTTTTGTAAATCCTACACAATTTGAAAAACAAGAAGATTTGAAAAAATATCCCAATCAATTAGAACTTGATCTGGAGTTGTTAAAATCTAAAAAATGTGATTTTGTTTTTATTCCTTCAGTTAAAGAAATGTATACTACAAGAATTGAATCAGAACCCTTTGATTTTCAGGGGTTAGACAAAGTAATGGAAGGTACTTCTAGGGAGGGTCATTTTGATGGAGTTGGCACCATCGTTAAAAAATTTTTCGAAATAATTCAACCACATAAAGCCTATTTTGGTGAAAAAGATTTTCAGCAATTGCAAATCATAAAATTGATGGTTAACAAAAATAATTTGCCCATTCAAATAATTCCTTGTGACATTTATCGGGAAAAAGATGGATTGGCCATGAGTTCAAGAAATATACGTCTTTCTGCCAATAGTCGCGAAGCCGCTCCCTTAATATATCAAACATTGGTTAAATGCAAGAATTTATTTCTGAAAAAGGACATAAATAAAGTTAAAATTAGTGTTAAAAATCAATTTAAAAATAATCCAGATTTAGATTTAGAATACTTTGAAATAGCCGATATTACAACACTTGTACCTAGTAGTGTTAAAGAAAAAAACAAAAAATACCGGGCTTTTATTGCAGTGCATGCCGGATCAATACGATTAATAGATAACATAGCGTTAAATTAATTATCTTTGCAATGTAAAATTTTGATGAAAAAAAATGAATATTGAAGTTGTAAAATCAAAAATTCACCGAGTTAAAGTCACTGGTGCTGAGCTTAATTATATTGGTAGTATTACCATTGACGAAGATTTAATGGACGCGGCAAATATAATTGAAGGAGAAAGAGTTTATATTGTAAATGTTAATAATGGCGAGCGATTGAACACCTACGTAATAAAAGGAGAAAGAAAAAGTGGTGATATTGTATTAAACGGACCGGCCGCCAGAAAAGTTGCCAAAGATGACATTATTATAATTATTTCGTATGCTTCAATGGAATTTGAGGTAGCTAAAAAATTTAAGCCTTCTATTATCTTCCCCAATGAGAATGATAATTCTTTGACATAATCCTTGAAAAGTAATTTAAAAAAAATCACCTTTACAATTCTACCAATAGCCTTGGGAGTTTTTTTGATTTGGTTTTCACTTTCTAAATTGAAGCCTGAAGATATTGACGCCATTAAAAACTCATTTAGTACAGCTAACTATTGGTGGGTAGCATTATCCTTATTTTTTGGAATATTAAGTCATTTATCTCGGGCATATCGATGGACTTTTATGCTGGAACCATTAGGGTACAAACCAAAATTTACAAATACTATATTGACAGTATTAATTGCTTATTTGGTGAATTTAATTGTACCTAGAGCAGGAGAATTAGCAAGAGCAACTGGCATATCGAAATATGAAAATATTCCCTTTGAAAAGGCATTAGGTACCATTTTATCTGAAAGAATTGCAGATGTAATCATGCTTTTAAGTATAATGGCGACGGCTTTTTTTCTGCAAACAGAATTGTTAAGTGAGTATTTATTCAAAGGAAATTCTTCGGGGACAAGTTATTTATTATATACCATTATTGGTCTTGGATTTATTACTTTACTATTTTACCAATTGTTGAAGAAGTCTAATAATATCATCTTTAAGAAAATACAAAATTTTGTATATGGAATGATTCAAGGTGTTATAAGTATATTTAAAATGAAGAAAAAGTGGGCCTTTATATTTCATACTATTTTTATCTGGCTCATGTATGTTTTGATGTTTTATGTAGTAACATTTGCATTGCCCGAAACCACAAATTTACCTTTAGGTGCTATCATTGTAGGTTTTGTTGTTGGAGGAATCAGTATGGCCTTAACCAATGGAGGATTAGGTGTTTATCCCGTTTTTGTTGCAAGCGCAGTTACTTTATACGGAGTTGATCAAAATTCTGCCTTGGCATTTGGATGGATTATGTGGACAGCACAAACCTTAATGATTTTAATTTTTGGTGGATTATCTTTTTTAATTTTACCAATTTATAATCGAGAAATGGCATAGTATTATGCTCGACAAAACATTTTATAGTCACGGAAAACTATTACTTACTGCTGAGTATTTGATTCTGGATGGTGCTAAAGGATTGGCATTACCTACCAAATACGGTCAAGATTTAACCCTGGAAAAAATAATCGATAACCAATTAATCTGGGAGAGTTTTGACGAAAATAATATAGTTTGGTTCAAGAGTCAAATCAATTTACCGGAATTGAATTCAGATATCAACAATGAAACTACAAAAACCTTATTGAACATTCTCAAAGAAGCCAAAAAATTAAACAATGACTTTTTAAATGATCATGTTGGTTTTCGAATAAAAACCAAATTAACTTTCCCTAGAAATTGGGGATTGGGAACCTCATCAACTTTAATAAATAATATTGCTAAATGGGCCCAGGTAGATGCATTTGACCTACTAAAAAACAGTTTTGGAGGAAGTGGTTATGATGTTGCATGTGCGCAGAATAGTAGTCCTATAATTTATAGAGTGAAAAATAAGAATCCTTTTATTGAAACAGTAAATTTTAATCCCGATTTTAAAGAACAATTATATTTTGTCCACCTAAATAAAAAGCAAAACAGTAAAGAAGGGATTCGAAAATATAGAGAATTGAAAAAAAATTCTTTAAGAATGACAGATGAAATTTCTCATTTAACTATGCTCCTATTGAATTGTACACAAATCAGTGATTTCAATCATCTATTAGCCGAACACGAAAAAATAATAGCCTCTATTATTCAGCTAAATCCAATTCAAGACCAATTATTTTCAGATTATTTTGGACAGATAAAAAGTTTGGGGGCCTGGGGAGGAGATTTTGTACTTGCTACGGGAAATAAGGATACTCCCCGCTATTTTAAAAACAAAGGTTTTGATACAGTAATCTCTTATCTGGATATGATTTTATGAAGCAAAAAGTAATCATTATTGGTGGCGGAGCTGCAGGTTTTTTTGCTGCAATTACTGTTGCGGAAACCAATTCCAATTTCGAAGTAATAATTCTTGAAAAAGGGAATAAAATATTGCAAAAGGTTAAAGTTTCCGGGGGTGGAAGATGCAATGTAACACATGCCTGTTTTACACCACAGGAACTTGTTGAGTTCTACCCTCGAGGTAAAAAAGAATTGTTGGGTCCATTTCATCAATTTATGACGGGTGACACAATGGAATGGTTTGAAAACAAGGGGGTTCCATTAAAAATTGAAGCAGATAATCGTGTGTTTCCAATATCCAATTCGTCTCAAAGTATTATTGATTGTTTGGTTGAAAGTGCCAATAAAGCAAAAGTTTCCGTTGAATTAAATCAAAAAGTAGAATCGATTTCAAAAGTTGAATCTCGTTATAAAATAATTACGGATCATCAAGAATATATCGCGGATAAATTACTCATTGCTTCAGGGAGTAATCCAAAAATCTGGGATTTAATAGTTGGTCTCGGTCATAGAATAATTAGTCCGGTTCCTTCATTATTTACATTTAAAATATCCGACAATCGCATTCAGGAAATACCTGGAATTTCTGTACCTAATGCAACAGTTTCTTTAATTGATTCTTCCTTTGAAAGTAACGGTCCCTTATTAATTACTCATTGGGGGATTAGTGGGCCGGCTGTTTTAAAGTTATCTGCATTCGGAGCCATCTTTTTAGCAGAGAAAAACTACCAATACAAAGTAAAAGTCAACTGGTTGTCTCAACCATTTTCAAAAATATTTGAAGAATTAAAGAATATCAAAGATAAAAATGCTAAAAAACAGATTACTCTAAAATCTAACTATGAAGAAATTCCAAAACGATTGTGGGTAAAACTAGTAGTTGCTTCAAAAATTAAAAGCGAACAGCGCTGGGCCGATGTTTCCAACAAACAATTGGAAAATCTTGCCTTTCAACTTACAAATACTGTTTTTAATGCCGAGGGAAAAGCAACTTTTAAGGAGGAGTTTGTCACGTCCGGAGGTGTAGATTTAAAAGAAATTAATTTTAAACGCTTTGAAAGCAAAATTCACAAAAACCTTTTCTTTGCCGGAGAAGTATTAAATATTGATGCCGTAACCGGAGGATTTAATTTTCAAAATGCCTGGACAGGCGGATATATTGCGGGTAACTCAATGGCAAAAAATTGATAGATTTATTTTTTTTAGAATTCAATTGGTATTTGTAAAGACGAATTATAATATCTACTTTTAGATACTCATTTTTTACCTAACCACTATGTTATGAAAAAAATGCTTTATTCCGTTTTTAATTGTTCATTGTAAAACGCAAAGAATTCATGCTTAATCTCATCTCGAATTCTTCTGAATTCATTTAAAATTTCTCTTTCCGTTCCGGTCGCATCTGCCGGATCTTCAAAACCAATATGAATTCTATACTTAACATCTCCTATAAACGTAGGACAGCTTTCTTTGGCTCCACCACAAACTGTGATGACATAGTCAAAGGATTGATTTAAATATTCATCAACAGCTTCAGGTTTGTTTTTAGTCAAATCAATTCCCAATTCTGACATTACTTCAATTGCATTTGGATGAACTTCATGAGATGGTTTTGTTCCTGCAGAAAAGACTTCCATTTTATTATCAAACTCCTTTAAAAACCCTTCTGCCATTTGACTTCTACAGGAGTTACCTGTACATAGAATAAGTATTCTCATATATTTAATGTGAAGATTTGAAAATTATTCAATTTGAAAATCTATTAAATGTTGATTAAACATCTTCAAATTATCAATTTGAATTTTTACTTGTACTTATTATTTTTGATAAAATTTTAATAATCGAGTTCAAATCTATTAATAATTCATCCCTAAATGGATATTTTTTTGATAACTTACAAAGTGTTAACCAATATTCAGTTTCATCAGCTTCCTTAGCAGAAATTTTTAATTTATGAATGAAGTCTGCTTTGCTTTCTGCATTTTGAGCCTCTCTG
>JAUXGV010000112.1 GCA_030621915.1 Flavobacteriaceae bacterium | reverse complement strand
TTTAAAAAATACGCCACATTTGCGACTGTACACAATTCATCTTGCCAGGACATTTGCTCACATACATCTACTTCCAAAATTCATACAAATTAGCACAGGATGCAGCACATCATAGCAGTAGTTCTTCATTGAACTTAAAGTGAAAAGTAATAAATTGCAACTGTATTACTCTATGTATTTTTTAACGAGAAAAATTTATAAACGGGCTTAGAAATAGACGGAAATAACAAACGCCAGAGAATTGAATGCCAGAATGTAAAAATGAATAATTAATAATAAATATAGAAAGAATGAATTTATTTAAATCAAATTTTAATCAAGTGATAATGGCTGTTGCATTATTTTTTAGTATTGCAAGTTCAAACCTATATGCACAGTCCACGGATAATGAAGTTATTGAAGAACAGGCTCGTGATCTGGTTTCACAGATGACACTCGAAGAGAAAATTGGAATGATCATTGGAGATGGTAGATTTTTAATTGATGCCGAGGTTGAAAAAGTTGATGCAGTTTTTATTGCCGGTCGAAATTCAAAAATGGTAATACCTCGTCTTTCCATCAAAACAACTGCACTTACCGATGGCCCTTCTGGTATTAATGGGAAAACGCCGCCTGAAGACGCAACAGATTTCGCCTATACAACCGCATTCCCAACTTCTACTTGCCTGGCAGCTACGTGGAACACAGATTTAGTAGAGAAAGTTGGTCAGACTTTTGGAAATGAATTATTAGAATACGATTATGATCTTATATTAATGCCTGCCTTAAATATTCATAGAGACCCTAATTGTGGTCGTAGTTTTGAATATTATTCTGAAGATCCTTTTTTAACAGGAAAACTCACTTCCGCTATGGTTAATGGATTGCAATCTAATGGTATAGGTGCAACTCTAAAACACTTTTTAGCAAATAACCAGGAAACGAACAGAAGAACATACAATGCAGTTGTAAGTCAAAGAGCGCTTCGCGAAATTTACTTACGCGGCTTTGAAATTGCAGTAAAAGAAAGTCACCCTAGTGCTATAATGACAGCATACAATAAACTAAACGGTTATTACACTCCTGAAATTCCAGAATTGCTACAAGATCTTGTTAGAGGTGAATGGGGGTTTGAAGGCTTATATATGACTGATTTTGACATGAATTATGGAGATGTAGTTGCTCAGGTAAGAGCAGGTATTAATATGGTAATGAGCGGTAATGAATCAGAACTTGAACAAATCACAACAGCAGTAAAAAATAAAACACTTGATGAAAGTGTATTGGATAAGAATTTATTTTATAATATGAAACTTAAACTGAATTCACCAAGCATGAAAGGTTATACTCCTTCTTTAAAGCCAGATCTTGAGGCACATGCCAAGGTTGCCAAAGAAGCTGTAAGTGAGGGAATCGTTATGCTAAAAAATGATGATAATACCCTACCAATCAAAAAAAGAAAAACAGTTGCAGTTTTTGGAAAAACCTCTTATCATTCAATTGCCGCAGGAACTGGGAGCGGAGGCATGCGAAGTAATAAATATACTATATCTGTTAATGAAGGTCTTAAATCTGAAGGATTTAAGATATTAAAAGAAATGGAGGAAAACTATTTGGGTTTTATTGAAAAAACGAAAAGAGAGAATCTTGTACCCCCATATTTTGACAATCCTAAAATGCGTAAGGATAATGGAATAACAGGAGATCAAGCGCCTGCACATTTCAAAAAGAGATTGGTTGCTTTTAGTAAAGAACAAGCAATGTCAAAATCGGATATTGCTAAATACGAATCTAAATCAGATTTCGCTCTTATTACTTTGGGTAGAAGTGGTGGCGAAAATTATGAGAATGGTTACTTGCCAATAACTCAGGTAGAAACGGATCTTGTAAAAAATGTTTGCGATGCTTTTCATGCAAATGGAAAAAAAGTTATTGTTGTATTGAACGTAGGTGGTGTTTGGGAAACTGCAAGTTGGAGAAGTTATCCGGATGCAATTTTATTAGAATGGCAACCCGGACAAGAAGGTGGCTACGCTGTTGCTGAAATTATTAAAGGAAAGGTTAATCCATCTGGGAAATTACCGGATTCATTTCCTATAAAGTATGAAGATGTGCCTTCTTCAGAATCCTTTCCGGGAATACCTGCTGAAGATCCAATCAATACATTTTACGAAGAAGGAATTTATGTAGGTTACAGATATTATGATTCTTTTAATGTGCCTACTGCCTATGAATTTGGTTACGGAATGTCGTACACTAACTTCACTTATTCAGAATTAAAATTGAGTGACACTAATTTTAATTCAAAAATAAAAGTTTCTGTAACTGTAAAAAACACAGGAAAAGTGGCCGGAAAAGAAGTTGTTCAACTATACCTAAATGCGCCTTCAGTTAAATTAGAAAAACCAGAAAAGGAATTAAAAGGTTTCGCAAAAACTAAATTATTAAAATCAGGTGAGAGTCAAGTACTTTCCTTTGAATTAGATGCACGTTCTTTGGCTTCTTTCTGGACTGGAAAAAGTTCATGGATTGCGGACGAAGGAGACTACGAAGTGCGAATAGGCGCATCTTCTAAAGATATCCGCTTAAAGGCGAAGTTTAATCTTGCAGAAGAAATTATTGTAGAAAAGGTAAATGATGTTTTATTTCCTAATGCCATGTTCAAAGAACTAAGCAAACAAAATAATTAACAAAACAATTTTTCTACATTTAAAAAACGAGAAGAATTATCCATCTTTAGACTTAATTGAGTTTAAAGATGGATAATATTTGGTATCAATCAGAGCCAATAGAATTAAAAGAACGCATACCACCAATATCAGAACGGATTGCACCTTATACAATTCTTAATCCCAAAGATTTAAAAATAAAAGCATTCCCTAAAATGCTGTTAAAAGAGTCGGAAGATGAATTTTATTTTACTCCAGTCATATCATTAGGTTATATAAAATTTATTTTTAATGTTGAAAAGCCCGGAACATATCAAATTAGTGCCAATATAACGCATAACATGTTTAGCAGCGTATTTAAAGTTTCTTTAGACGGAAAACGTATTGGCGATGAAATAGATCTATATCTATCTGGTAATGATGTATTATCGGTAAATTTTGATTTACATAAACTTTCTGTAGGTAAGTATACTTTAAAATTTAAAGTAAAACATACTTCTTCTAAAATGCGCTCTATGGCACGTAAAGCCTACTATTTTAGTCTGGATAATATAATTTTATTAAGATTGGAAGATATGGACGGATACAATAATGCTTTTAAAGAATTGTCTGCAAAAAAATAACAAGCTTTAATTTCAATAAAGATTATAAAGTATGGATTACCGATAGAGCACAAGATCCCTATAAAAAAATGCACCTTTCCGTTTCAGCAAAAATTGAAACAAATGGAGAAAATTTTAATACTATCTGGAAACAATTAACAGAGATGAGCGAAATATCCATAGATTTACCAAAAGGGAATTACGCAGGGAGCAGTATTACTATAAAATTGTAAAAGAACAGTCCCACAAAAAACCATATAAACAAAATAGAAATTAATGCCATGATCAAATCATTCTCTTTAACGTTGATCGTTGTTTTTTTTAGTCTAATCTATTCTTCCGCTCAGACTACAAGTTTAAGAAACCTCTACAAACCTTCCAATGCCAAAACAAGATCTATCAGTCCCGAAAATTTTTCGGGAGAAAAAGGTAAAGGTGGAATGGCTGAAATAGATGAAAATGCAAACCCAAGATCCAGAAAACTCGGACAAGGTTGGAAAGTAAGTCCGAAAATAAGTGTCGGGGCTGGGGAAACCTTTACATTGGCTGAAATTAATGATTCTGGAATTATCAATCATATTTGGATGACACCATCTGGTGATGCACGCTTAATGATTTTACGATTTTACTGGGATGATGAAACTGAACCTTCGGTTGAAGTGCCTTTAGGCGATTTCTTTGCTGCAGGTTGGGGAATGAAGGATGGCCCATTTATCAATTCGATCCCGATTGCAGTAAATCCAGGGAGTGGTTTCAATTGCTTTTGGCAAATGCCATTTCGAAAAAAATGTAAGATCACTATGGAAAACAGAAATAGTGGCGATGTCGGACTTTATTATCAAATAGATTATTCTTTGGAAGAAGTGGCCGAAGATACTCAGTATTTTCATGCGCAATTCCGTAGAGTTAGTAAATTGCCTTATAAAGAAGTTTTTACTATTGTTGACGATATTAAGGGTAAAGGAAATTATGTTGGAACCTATTTAGCGCACGGCGCCAGACAAGAAGGATGGTGGGGTGAAGGCGAAATTAAATTTTATATGGATGGAGATAAAGAATTCCCCACTATTTGTGGAACCGGAGAAGAAGATTATTTTCTAGGCTCTTATGGTTATAATGAAAAAGAAATTGAAGGGAAACTATATTACACGGATTTTAGTGGATTGTACGCAGGATTTCACGTCATAAAAGATAAAACCATTGAAGGTTTTGTAGATGCGTTCGGACAATATAGATGGCATATTGAAGACCCCATTCGTTTTGAAAAGGACCTTAAAATTACCATTCAAAGTCTTGCCTGGAGAGAAGAAACATACTTACCTTTAGAAGATGATCTGGCATCTGTTGCCTATTGGTATCAAAGTGAACCACATAATCCTTTTCCTGAATTACTTGAAAATGAAAAATTGATTATTAAGAAGAAGGACAATTAAGAAATGAAAAAAACTAGTCAGGTTCTCCCCTATTTAAAAGTGCTGAAATAAATCTTGGAGAACATACCCTAACAATTATTGGAGAAAATTATTTTCCTTCAAATATTTATATAAAAGAGGTAATCCTTGATCGTATCACTTCAGGCACTTTCATAACTATTTATATCCGAATTAGAGATGGAGATTAGAGGCAGGAGTGAATTCTCTCATAAGAGGACTCCATAATAAATGGGGGTCAGATGGTTATAAATATTTCTACCTCGTGATATTAATTCACTGTTAGTTTAATTCGCATTGTTTTTGCATGCCCGGGAAATGTACATACAATCCAATAGGTTCCTTTTATATTTGGAATTTGGACGTATATCTTTTCTGTGGTTTCTGGTTGTAAAATTCCAGTATGGTTTATTACTAAGTCAGAATCTGGGACAAAATTATAGTCAGGACCATTTAGACCCATTTCTAAAGCTAATTGTGCCACTTTATCAACTGCATCTGCGGGTTTTACCAGCACCAAATTGTGGAGCATGTCGTCGTTGTTGTTAAAGACAATTTCGAGTTTCGAACCTGCTTTTATCTCTAATTCTGATACATCATATTTCATTCCTGGTTTTGTGCCAATTACAAAGGTTTGATCGGGTCCGTTTACCCAAGTATCAGGCATTATATTTGTTCTTTTAGGCTGATTTACTTTTACCGATTTTTTTTGTAACATGTCGGTTGTTGGAGGTGATTTTAATTCGCCCCCAGGCACCTCGTTTAGCGTGTAGTACCCAGTGTCATGAAGCAATTGCTCTCCATTTTTACCCAATTTTTCAATGATTTTTAATTGGTGAATAAATCCAAGTCGCATACCGTGAACAGTTAATTTAACCGATAAACCATCGTCAGAAACCTTTGCCATATGCACCATTCCATCTTGTTGGTCTATAATCGGGCTTCCATACGTGTTATGATAATGATAGGTAAAAGTTTTAAACTCGTATGAGGTGGTTTTGCTTGCAATTGATTTATTTACAGGTTTTGTAAATTCTACTAAAAACCCATCATTCTGAGCCTTTATTGCTTTTATTTCAAACGGTGTTTTCCCTGTCCATACCAGGCGCTGTAGTCCATAGGATTCTTTTCCGGTTGAAGCCCAACCCCGGCTGGTCATACCAACAAACATATTATTGTCACTTCCCCAAATCATTCTTAAAATACCTGACGAAAATCCTTCTTTAAATCCAAAAGAAGCCCCTTGATATACCCCATTTACCTTTTCCATAAAAACACGCATAATTTTGCTATGTCCTTGATCACCTATAAAATATTGCCCCTCAAAAGGACCGTATTTGCCAGTGTTATTATCTATTAATATATCGGAAGTTGAAATACCCAAAATTGTATGTGGAAACCAAATTGCAGGTGCTTTTAATTCAGGAATTATTTTTGCATATTCAAATAAACTCAACCCTGATTCCTTTTCAATGTCCTCTGGTTTTAATTTTAAAGGTGATTTGGGGTCATCTGTCCATCGAAGTCCAGCCGGATTCCCAGCAAAATCACCCAACTCTAAATGTGTCATTCTACCTGAGCCAACCCAATCACCTTGATTTTCGGTATAGAAAATAGCACCTTCATAGTTTATTTCAAATCCAGCAGGTGAGCGCAATCCCGTTGCAATAGGGGTCATTTCTCCTTCTGGAGTTATTTTTAGCATCCACCCACGCCATTTAACCAAACTAACTCCTTTTCCTTTCCAACCTAAATTAAGAGTTACAATCATATCCCCATTATCCATAAACTTAGGACCATAGGAGTAATCGTGATAATTACCAGATAATGGCCACGAGTAAATCGTTTTGTATATATCGGCTTTTCCATCTCCATTAGTATCTTCCAAACGAGTTAGTTCCCCTCTTTGAGAAAGGTAAAATCCATTATTTCGATAACCCAATCCTAAAGCTTCGTGTAATCCATGCGCATATCTATTGTAAATAGGTTTTGAAGAATTTGGATTGTCGATCACCCAAACTTCACCTCGCCGAGTAGAAACTCCTAACTGATCTTTAGCTGTTAATGCGAGTCCACCCACCTCTAAAAGAATCTCTTTTGGAATTGGAACATCCACTATTTTATAATAAACGGATTCTTTTTTTTCGATCTCCGATTTGTTTTGTCCAATTGCAACTTCACAACCGATGAAAAGCATGATAAATGCCACTATTTTATATTTTAAATACATTATTGTTTTGATTATTTACCAGATGATAGTATAGGTTAATTCCTGTTTTCCTTTTGGAATCTTAATTAGGAGTTCCATTTTATTATTGCTATTTCGTATGATAGGATTTAAATCTGAATTTTCAGGAAACTCAACAAAATAACTCTTATCATTAATTGCGAATGAATTATCAGGGAGTTTTTCAATTATAGCACCTTCTCCTATTTTATGCCAAATTGCTTTAGATGATTGAACAGAAATTGTTCGTTTTAAAGACCTTTTTCCTTCAGAGGGAACAATTTTGTTGGAAATAAGGGCATCATCAATTTGATGCAAAAAGGTTGGGAAACCTAATTTATCTATAGTATATCCGTTTTGTTTAAATGTGATATTGTTAGGAATACTATCTGGCCATACAAAATGCTCATTTTTTAGATATGTGAAATCTGGATCTCCATGACTTGAAACTAAAACGCCATCAGGATCCGAAGTCTGTTCACCACCTCTGGAATGCCACATTCCGGTAACATTAAGAAAAGACCCATGCCAAAATTGCAAAAGAGAACCCAATGCTAAATCATAAGCATAATGAATTTTTTGCGGTGAAGCCACAGAAATACTATGTGTGCGTTTTTGTTTGTTATGTAAAATAAAACTACGCTGCATTACCACTTCATCAGAAGAATTGAGCATTATTTGGTCAGGGGCTTCCCAATCTTTTAACACCATTGAGTTTTGAGGAGTCAAATAATATTTTTGGATATTGGGGCCTTCCATTTGGAAGGTAAATCCTTTTTGGTCCGTACGACTTCTATTATAAATGAAGGTAAAAGGAACTTCTCCTTTTTGCAATGAGGCCTTTCCAAAAGTTGGTTCATCGATTCCAAAATCTCCATCCATATTAATAATGGTGTCTGAGTTTACTAGCAACATGCCTCCTGCATCTTTTATTAAAATTTCAAATAGATAATCTCCTGTGGTTGGAATTAATAAATGTCCTTTAAAGACTAATAAGCGTCTTTTGTTTTTACCGCTGATCAATGTGGATGTTAGGGTATCAACAGAAATAGATCTGACCAGAGTTAATGTATCTATTTTTTTAGAGATCTTTTTTGAAAAACTCTCATACTCCTTCAAATGTAAATTGACGATGTTAATTTTATTGTTTTTGTATAGTTTATATCGAATATTTCGAAATGCAACAGGCCCATGATCTCCCTGAAACATTAGAGGAGCAAGAGGGACTTCATTAGAAAAAGCAGCTGCTCTTGAAGGACCCGTAGCCTCAATATTTTTATGTAATAATTTACCATTTAGCCAAACCTCTTCAAACCAAGCATTTTTAACTTTATTTCCTGAATCATCAAATGTAGGAGCATGGAAAATTATTTTGAAATGTTGCCATAGTCCAGGAGCTTTTGCTGCGTTTATATTTGGAGATCTGCCTTCAAAACCTCTATCCTTTTCTTCTTTTTTTGATTCATCCCATCTTTTATAAAGTCCTCCCATATCACCGCTCTCTGGGTTTTCTTTTCCCCAACTATCCAGTAGTTGAACTTCATAGCGTCCTTGAAAATAGATACCAGAATTAGATTTTACGGGCATCATTACATCTAATTCTAGTTCAATATCTCCATGCTCAAATTTTGAGAAAATGTTTGAATTCATACCAACAACGGGAATGTTTACTAAAAGACCAGTTCCCTTAGAGGGAATTAAAACCTTTTTTTGCTCACGATCAACAAAAGCATTTCCAGTAATGCTCCAATTTTTTGAAGTTTCTTTAAACTCTTTTAATGAAGTTAAATTTACAGTTATAAAAGGTAGGAACTTAATAGGTTCTTCTTCAACTGTTGTTTTTGAAGTTGTTACATCTTCAGAACAAGATGTTACTAATAGACTAGCTATTATGAATAAAAATAAGATATTCTTCATGAAATATTTGTTTCGGATTGGTTTCAATTGCTAATGTCAAAAGAAATGTGATTAATCTCGCTTCAATTTTATCGGATAAGTTTTATTTGGATATAATATCAATATGCGAATGGTTGTCCTGTAATTCCTTTAATTCTACTTGAATAATGTCTGTTTTCCAAATATACAATTTTAATAAGGAGGGCAATTGTACCAATGCCATTAAACTGTTAGCTAGTAATCAGTTTCATATATATTTCAATATTTTTTTTAAAAATAAAGCAGTGCTATTAATAATTTTAAAGGGTTGTTAACATGGTTGCTTGACGGGTTATGAATATATTTTGAAAAATCACTAACTTATTAACTCTATTTATAATAAGTTTGGTTATTTTGATAAGATTTGGTTGTTTTGTTAGTCTTTTTCAATTAAAACACACTTTCTTTGACAAAATATTTTTTTTGGCAAAGAAACTCACATATGACGAATTATACCAGATGGTTGAATAACTCTTAAAACGAGTGACACAACTTGAAGAAGAAATACATCGTTGAAGCATAATAAAAATAGTGATAATAGTAGTATTCCACTGAGTAAGGATGAAAACAGACTTCGTCGTACTAGCTTGGTGAGCATACTCTAACGATTATTGCAGAAAATTATTCTCCTTCAAATATTTATGTAAAAGAAGTAATCCTTAATGGTATCAGTTTAGATAGGAGATGGCTCAATCATTCAGAAATAGAAAATGGAGGAGTATTGAAATCTGTGACGAGGAAGGAATCTATAAACCCTTTCCTGAACTACCTTCAAATGAAAACTTAATTATT
>JAUXGV010000004.1 GCA_030621915.1 Flavobacteriaceae bacterium | reverse complement strand
ATACAGATATAGGATCGGTTTTGTTAAAAGAAAATGGAGAAATTGACGAGTCCTTGTTCCGAGATGGTTTACATCCCAATGAAGAAGGTTATAACAAATTAGCACCTAAACTTGCTAAGTATTTGATGAAATAATTAATCTTGATGTACAATGCATTTTAGATATACACTTTTGCGAATAAAGATCATAAAATTTAATAAATTGATTTTGAGTAGCTATCTATTTTTCTACCTCTTTCTAATACAAGGAGTTTAATTTTTTTATTAAAATTCTGGAATATTGATTAAATTAAAGCATCACCATCATCCTCATCTTCTCTATTGTCAATATAGCCGAAAGGAGGTTCACATGCTTGCATGGGATGTAGATAATTTCCCTTTCCATCACCGTCAAAATCTTTATAAAAAGTTTGAATTTCATCTGGTTCACAGCCAGTTGCATTCACTACCTGATCTATAGTAGAAAGCAATGATAGGTCATTAAAAGCATCTTGTCCCATTTCCCAAATCATAATACCGTTAGATCGTTGTAATGCTAATTTAGTTTTATCAACGATGGTTGGAATTCCATTATAATAAATCTGTTCTACCTGATCTTTATACGCGTTTTCCGGATCCAATTCAAGAATAGAATTATAAGTCCATGCTTTTAAATCAGCAGGATTAAAATCTCGTCCATAAAATGGCACTCCTAAAACCAATTTTTCCTGAGGGATTCCTTTGGTATTATTCCAAAAACTTAAGGCATCATCGGCCATTGAAAATGGTGAATGAGGTCCTGGATTATTAGGCTGCCAGGGACCTGTTAGGTCATAGGCCATAATATTGATAAAATCCAGACTTTGCAAGGTTTTATCAGTGATGATGTTATTGAGATTTATGGCAGTAAGCGCTGCCGTGATGGCTTTGCCCTTGGCGTGCAAATGTTTTTTTAATTCCTGAACAAAAAGATTATAATTTACACCAAGTGATGAAATTAATGCCCCTTCAATATCTACGTCAATACCATCCAGTTGATTGAGAACAACAAAATCTACCATTTTTTGTATGGTTTTTTTGCGATGAATATTGGAAAGAAAATTTTCCCAATGATTACCCGTGTTACCACCTCCTGCTATGGAAAGCATCACTTTAGTATTGGCGGATTTGATTTGTTGTACAATAGGAAGAATATCGATATGATTACCAACAACTAGATTACCTGAGGCGTTTATATTACCAAATGCCAAATTTACATAAGTTACTTTATCGAAATTCATTTGATCAATTAATGAAAACCTGTATTCTGGCAAATACCCAACAATTTTAAAGGAATGATCTTCTTCATAAATGTCAATAAGAGGTGGGTCAATTGGCGGATCATCATTCATCAATTCATCGTCTGAACTATTACAACTGAATAAAAAAACAAGACTTAAAACTAATATATGCGCATACTGTTTTAACCATGTAAAGTACTTTTTAATCATACGAAACTAAAGGGAGTTTTTATAAATGGTTTCCAAATCAAGTGGATCCTTCATGTCTTTTTGCAATTGGATCAGATCCCTGAATAAGGATTTAATTTTGCCAGTATTTTCAGGATTGGAAGCGAGATCATCTAATTCTAAGGGATCATTTTTTAAATCATAAAGCAGGATTTTAGTCGATTTTGGGTATAAAATAAGTTTATAACCATCTTTTCTAATCATTCTCTGAGCGCCTTTTTCATAAGTACCATAGACAGATTCATAAAAGCCTTGATTTTCATTACCTTTTATGATATTTAAAAAACTATTGAACTCAACATATTCCGGTTTTTCAACGCCTGCCAATTCCAGAGAAGTAGCCATAATATCTTGCATATAAACATCTGTATCGATTTTTTTTCCTTTTGGGATATCTGGTCCTACTACCATTAAGGGCATTCTCAAACTGTGATCATACATACTTTGTTTTCCCATGAGTCCATGCTCTCCAACGGACAAACCATGATCAGAAGAGAAAAAGATATAGGTATTTTCTTTAAGTCCCTTTTTTTCCAAGGCATCTAATATATCTTTGATTTGATCGTCTAAATGTGTAGTAATAGCATAGTATTCTTGTCGGTTGACTTTTATTGAATATTCAGTTCTCGGAAAGGGAGCCAGCCTCTCATCCCTCAATTTTCTGCCTGCTCCCATGGTCTCATTATAGGGATATTCAGGGACAAAACTTTCAGGGATGCTGATATTTTCCAAGGGATACATATCCACATATTTTTTAGGAGCCTGTCTCGGGTCATGAGGTGCATTAAAGGCGATATACATAAAAAAAGGATCATCCTTTAAAGAGGCGCTATCAATAAAAGAAACCGCATCATCTTTAACCAATTCACTCCAATGTTTACCACCCTTCCAATAACCGCCAAATTCTTTTTTCCAAGGTTTCCAAAGTGTATCGTTTTCATTAAGTGGACGATTGTATCCTTCAGGTGTATCAAATGGCATACCTCTTAATACATGTCCAACATGATTGAATATTTTTTTTGGTTTGGCTTGTACATGCCATTTTCCGGTCATATAAGTGTCGTAGCCTGCGGTTTGCATTAATTTAGGCCAGGTTTTATCCAAGTCTTCATCTTTTGAATAATTTCCTGAAATTGACTGAGCATTCCATATAGATCGACCACTAATTACCATCGCTCTGGAAGCCATACAAATTGCTCCATTCCATCCACCCATATTATATGCATGCGTTAGCGTAACACCTTGCTCTACCAATTTATCCATAGTAGGTGTTTTGATTTCCGGATTTCCTAAGGCATTCAAAGCCTTAAAACTCTGATCGTCTGTAAACAGGAAAATGATGTTGGGTTTTTTCTTGATTTCCGGGGTTGATTCTTTTTTTTCAATGCAGGAAAGAAGACATAGTGCCAGAAACAGCGGAATATAAAGAATATTTTTCATAATCAAGGATTGTATTATTCAATAACCAGCCAAGTATAAGAATTGGCGGGGATGCTAAGATCTATTTTTATTTTATAATCTCGTGATAATTTATATTTTTTTATATTTCCTTCTTTGATCCTTATGGAAGTTTCATCGGAAATTCCGGTATAATACATTGGTAATTCGATGGTTCTTTCCATTTCCTGATCTGTGGGATTAAAAATCATAGCAAGGCCTTTTTCTTTTAATTCAGGATTTACATGTAAAAACCCATCCCAATCTTTTCCAGAAGGGCGTCTTAAGTGAACAATATCACTGTTTAAGATATTGCGATATTTTTTATACCAGTCAACTACTTTAATAACCAATTGTTTTGTTTCCTCCGTATCATATAATCTTGGGCCTCTATAACAAGCCTGAGTTCCCGATCCATAATTTTGCATCATTTGGTTTTCATAGTCCACCAAATGATCATTTAAAGGTTCCATAGTTGCTGCTGCTCCGCCGCCATGATATTGTGTTAAGGGCACAAATGTCCAGTTCATGCTCGGAATTCTGTCCCACAATCCATCATAAATGTTTTGGCGACCCAACATTAGCTGGCGATCTCTGGGCAACGACCAGTTCACTTCTCTATAGCCAATTCCAGTTTTGTTGGTCCCAGACATTAAATAAAAATCAGGTACATTCATATAAATTCCTTCAGATCGCATCCATTTATACAAGCCTTGAATTTGAGCGAATTGCTTCCATTGAGAATCTTCCAAACCATCATGGTGGGCATGCGTTGTTGAAGCACAAACATTTCCTGGATATGAACCGTCATTTTCAAAAACTTGCATCCCTGTTTTTTCGTAGAATGTTTTAACCTTTCTAAAATAGTTAGTTCCCCATTCACTACTTAAACAGGGAGAAGACCCAAAAATCATCCCGCCTCTTTTGCCTGTTTTTGGATTGATCACATCTACCTCGTCACTAATCCAACGACTTGACAACAAAGAATACCCACCTAATTCGATACCTTTTGAATTTGCATACTCCCGATATTCTCTAAATCTGTTATAATAATCCTCATCTTCTTTTTCCATGTTCAAACCACTACCAAAACTCAAGATGATCATTTCATAGCCAGTTTCGGCACATTGATCTACGGCTCTTTTAATTACCTCTGGATCTGTAGAGGTTAAATGTAAAAACATCGGATTTTCTGTAGTCCAAGGAGAAATGGTACGATATAATTTTCTTTTAAACAATCCAACGCGTTCTTCTTCTTTACTATCCATAGGTGTTTCCCAAACTCTAAAAGTTGTTAAGGATTTTCCTACAGGAATTCCAGTATCTGGTCCAATAGGTAGCTTAATTTCCAACAAGCAAGGCAAGTTTAACGGATAGTTTGTTTGAGAGGTGTATCGAGGGTCTTTTTCCCAGTAGGTAGTTTGGTCAGATGGTTTTTGCTGCATACCGCCAAAGGCATAATCACTTTGGAAATGAATATTTGGCTTGGTCCAATGACTTGGAGTTTTTACCAAATTCTCACCTTCAACCATCGCTAACTGCTCAATTTTAAACTTATTCAACTGAACAATTATATCAGATTCGTTATAAATTTCTATCCATTTACTCAATGTTGGAATCCCATCATACAATACAAAATGAACTTTTACAACAATTCCATCTTTTGAAAGCGTAAATATCAATTCTTTACCAGTAGGTGCTTTATCATTTGAAGACCAGCGAACTCGTTTCCAATCCATTCTTTCAGACACTTCTTTTATTTCAAAGTTTTCGATCATAAATGAATTTTCAGCCGCCTTAAGTTCATCCACCCATTTCATAAGTGTGTACCCATATTCCGGTTGTTTGCTTAATCCACCAATGGGATACTCTTTTCCATCAATCGTTAAAGTTCCTTCATTAGATACACTGCGCAATAAACTTTCACCCGTCATTTGATTGATATAGTCAATAGTAGCCAGGTTAGGAGTCAAACGAAAAACACGTGCAATTAAGCCGTTACTTATTACAATATCTTTCCCAGTATTTGTTTTATAAACACTTGTCACTGCCTTGTCATTGTTTACCAACCAATCATAATCCGGTTGCTCCAAAGGCAATTGTATTTCTGGTAATTCATTGATTAGTTTTGTCAACTTATTTTTAACTTCACTTGATTGTTCAGGAATTTCTCCTTTAAAGTTCCCTGCAACAATAACCGGTGACACTTCAAAATATATTAATTTAGCATTGGCCCAAATGGCATTATCACCACTTACACCATCACCCGCATCTTCTACAACCAATTCTAAAACGCCCCCTTTTACTTTTAGATTTATTTCTTTGGCAGGATCACCTTGTTTCATGATTCCACTATTAAAAACTTCTTTGCCTTTGTGTAGAACTTTAAAAACAACGCTTCCGGCATCAATTTTTCCATCAGCACCTTCAACTCCTAAAAACTGTTTTTTAGTTTCGGTAACATGATAAAACATACGTTTGCCATCTGTTAAAGGAATTGTTTTAATCGCCTCAGAATTATAGTCAATTTTCGAATCATTCACGCCAATAGTTGCTGTAAATGTGTGGCCCCCGTGATTCTTAATTTTTATCACGGACTTGGAATAAACTCCAACTCCATTTAAAAATTTAGTTCCTGCGATAGACAATTTTTCTCCAGAAGCTGATTTATTAACAGCAGGTGCGCTATAAGTTTGTTGACCTAACGAAACTTCCATTTCTGAAAGGTTAACATATTGTTGTGCAATTGATGTTAGACTAATCCCAAATAGTAAAATCAGAAATACTTTTGTTTTGCTTTGAATCGTTTTATTTGACATGGCTTTTAATTTAAGGAAATCAATTCAGGCAAACCAATTGTCTTTAATTCTAATTTTAAACTGGAATTTTCGGTGTCATCAAATGTACAATCAATTTTGATTTTGTGGCTTCCTTTTGTTAGATTGAATTTGTCAGGATCTATTCGTATAGATTCCAACCGATTCCATGATTTATCGTATAAAACAACTTCCTTCCCGCCCTCATATTTTAGATTCTCGCCTGGTTCAAGAGTAATATCTAAATCAATTTTCTTAAAATCATCAATTTCAATAAATAAATTGGAAGCTGAACTTTTATTAGTTGTTGTTAAAATAAACTGCAATGGCTGTTTTTCATAGGTATTAGTGAAGTAAAAGGTAGACCATACGGGTTCTCCAGGTTGACGAATGATGAGTTTATGCTCAAATCGTTGTACATGATAGGGTATTAAATTCCATTTTCCTTCGGAGATAGTTTCCAAAGTAAATTCGGCTTTGATGTTTTCCATTCTTTTCTTTTGTTCGGATGTAAAGGCTTTACCCATCCTTGCAAGTTCCCATTGCTTTATTTTTTCCAAAATTTCATTTCCAAATCCATTTTTTTCGACAAGTGTATTAGAAGTAACCAAAGCATAACCGGCATCAAAAGCCGCACTTCTTGCCAACATCCATTCTATATCTTCTAAACTAGTATTGTCTTTCATACTAAACCAACCAAGCATAGAAGGGATATAATTCCGTCTAAAATAATCTTGATTTAGTATGCGGTATGAAGTCTGACTTTCTCTAAAGCCGGCATACCAAGGTTCTCCCCAATTCATACGCGTAAACATATGCCAGAAAAAATGCCCAGGTTTACTGGCATCCATTAAAAAGTCATTTTTTATGGCTGGCTTTAACTGGTCGTACCACGTTTTGGTCATAAATAATTCTCCGTAAGCTCCCAATCCAGTGGACAAGTTTCCTTCAAGCCCATCGAAAGAAATTTGTTTTAATCCCGTTTCATTGTATAAGTTTGCTAATGTTGTAGCCATTTCCACGGTTAATTCAGGATTGCTTAAAAAAGTTTTATAAGCATGATCTATTAACTTTTCGATTTTAATTTCTTTAGCATGACTTTTAGAAATGGTTTTAAAAGCACCTCTTTCACAATTCAATAATGTCCACGGCGCAGATTCTGATACGCTTTCATAACGGATTATTTCGTCTCCAATAACCACGGCATGAAGACTGTTATTTTTCATTTGATTGAAATATGTTGGATCTTGAATTTCTATATTCTTATCGGTAGCATTAATTTCTTTTGTTAATTTACTTGCCCCAACTTTTGCCAATCTTTTATCTGGAATCGGGGTTACGTATGAGTCATTTGTAGTTATAAAATTTGAGAGTGTATGTAACCCAACTTTAATTCCTTGTTTTTCTGCTTTATCAACACATTCTTTCATGCTTTCCCAATTATTTGGGAATTGTTTTTCTTTTAGATCAAATTGCCCCCAATTTTCAAAAGGCCCTCCTTGATAAACATATTTTAATCCTGCACGTTTTGTTAGTTCAATAGCATCATCAATATTATCGGTATTAAATCCTTGAATTAGATATGCAGATGTAGCCTCTTTGGCTCTTTTTGCCCATATACCGTTTAGCATGGGATGTGGTAAGCCTTCGTTTAACTCAATTTTTTCAATAGTATTTAAAACTTCTTCTGGCTTACATCCGAATAAAGCTATTTTTGAACCAATTACACCGTCATCTTTAAAAGATGGAGCCACATATTTATCATGATTTAAATTAGAAATGACTCTTTCTTGAGACCTATTTCTAGTATACGCTTGGATTGAACTCCCATAATCTCTGGGGTAGGCTGTATGTCCTCTGTATAAAATATTTAAAGAATCTGAAACATCCACCAAACTGGTTGTTCCAAAAATATTGTAAGAAGGTGCATCATCATCTGGAGTAGGAAAACCACCTAAAGTTCTTGGGTTTAAAGCTTGAATACCCATTGAAAATTGTTTATTTCTTACAACACCAACAGTTTCCCCTATAGTTTCTTTAATAGTAGTCTTTATCGGACCCCAAGTAACGAGTTCTACTTTTGAAACGTCAGATAATTCGATCAATTCAAAGGTTAAATAGTCATTTTTATTCGAAATTTTAATATGAGCTGTAATGGCGTTTTCAGGATAGATAAAAATAATCAAACTATCTTGCTCTCGAAATTTCATTTCTCCGGGATATTCCAATTTACCGTTTATTTGAATGGCTAAGAGAGAGGTCGTACCTTCCTGATAATTATATTCTTTTTGTAGTTTAAAATCTTCAAGACTATTAATTTCTCCACGATTATTAAGTTCAATTTTGAAGGTCTTGGTGGAAAATGAATTTAAATTGTCCTTACTACAACTAAGAATTAGTATTAAGCTTATGGCATAAATTATTTTGTCCAATTTTAACATAGGTTGTTTTTTTTAAATTAAAAGATTCAAATGCTGATTTAATTGGTCATAAACTCCCAGGTCACCTTTTTATGATAACCATAGGGTTTCCCTTTTTCAGGTTTTGAAATAACACCTTTTAATTGCCCTTTTTTGTCTTTTTTCACCAATATTTTGACTGTTGAATAGTCGCCTTTTTCAAAATCAAAACTCACTCCATCATCATCATAAAGAACAAAATCCCCATTGCTTGTTCCATAATGTCTGATAATCAGTTCTACTTTTTCTCCAACTTTTGGAGCCTGTCTTTCTACAGGTCTCATCGGAATGATTCCTCCGTCTTTCACAAATAAAGGGATTTTTTCTATTCCCGGAGATACCCTAATAATTTCATTTTCCCCAACATATTTTCCATTGTAAAAGTCGTACCATTTTCCTTGAGGTAAAATTACTTTTCTTTCCGTTTCACCTGCAAACATAGGCGCTACCAATAGTTCATCGCCCATCATATACTGGTCTTTTATTTCACTTTTAACAGCTATTTCATAGGGGTTATCTGTAGATTCTAATTTTCCATCTGATGATTTTTGTTGATGCAAAAATCCTTCAACCAAATTCATGGCTCTAAAGGGAGGCAGCCCTTCAAAATGATATTGTGAAAAAGTGGTATAAATATAAGGCAATAGTTGCATTCTTAAATTAGCAACTTCTCGTACCGCAGTTTCTACCTCTGGGAAAGACCAGGGTTTTGTTCCATCAGCCCAGGCATTCAACATGGCCATAGGCGAAAAACAAACCGATTGCATTCGGCGTACCCATTCTTCAGCACTTTTGGAGGCTCTAACTTCTGGTGTCCATAACACCCCAATAAAACTACTGTTGATCAAGGCTGTGATAAAATCTCTATGGCTGTAATAATCATTATAAATTACATATGGCAAAGCACTGGCACCTGCATTGGAAGCTCTTACCAAACCGTAAGTCCGCTGGTTCAATTCCTTGAACCATTTTCCTGTCATATCCTGAACCAGCAAGCCATAAACCTGCCTCATTTGTTCACCACTATATCCTGATGGGAATGTGGCAATATCTGGCCATACCCAGGAATCAAAGCCATCTACTTCATCAATTTTATAACCACTTACACCAAAATTTAGATGGTTTTCTACAAAGTGTTTCTTGAAAATATCACGTGTTTCTTTGATGGTAAAATCGGGTACGATACCATTCCAAACCGTATGTGATCCTGTTAAGTCTTTCAGTTTTGGATATAAAGAGCCAATAGGTGAAACATAAGGATTCAACCATAAATTTGAGCGAACGCCCAGAGCCTTCAAATCACTATTGAACTTTTCGGGGTCTGGAAAACGGGTTTTATCCCATTCAAAAGTGCATGGATATGCCATACTTTGCCATCCTGGTTCAACTCCTATAAAATCTAAAGGGAAATTATGATCCTCAAACTCCCTGGCTTCTTTTAAAATATCAGCGTCGCTATAAAGTGTTGGAACCCGTTGTGTAAATCCCAATCCCCATTTGGGCGGAATATAACCTCCACCATTGTAAAGATTGTATCTCTGAACAGCTTCCATGGGAGAGGATCCTCCATAAACATAAATGTTTGTCCCTTGGGCAGGAATCAAAATTTCCACAGCATCAGAATAAGGTTGCGCCTTCCATTGTTTGTCAGTATTTCTATCTCTTAAAACAGGAGGGTCATCAGTATCTACACGGACGGCAGTTCCGGCATAAACTGTAATATACCTAGCCGCATCAATCAAAACTCCATAACCTTTGGAAGAAACATAAAAGGGAACCGGCGCATGGGTTCGTCCATTATCTCTACCACCATAATGATCTACATGCAATTGCATAATCCTTCCTCGTTGCTGAACGGTTTTAAAATTTAACCCCAAGCCATAAATCTGTTCTTCTCTTTCAAGAGGAAATCTTAGATATACCTTTCCATCAATAACTTCTGCACTAATTTTATCCTTTGAAAATGGAAAAGAAGTACTTGGAAGATTTTGTAAAGCATCAACTTTGGGTTGAATATCGGCAGCTTTTAACAAGCTTATCGATTCAGGAACCCCAACGCTAGCTTTCCAAATACCATTTTGAATTTCTTTCCAATTTAAGTCTTGTGAAAAACAGGAAATTGAAAAAAAAGAAATTAAAAAAAAGAGAATTATACTTGATTTGAAATCTTCATTTTGCATGTTTAATTTATTCGTATGCTTTTACATGTTGTTTGGAAGTACCCAGACCTTCAATTCCTAACTCTACCACATCACCTGCTTTAAGATACAAAGGTGGTGTTAATCCCAAACCAACGCCAAAAGGAGTTCCGGTAGAAATTATATCACCGGGTAATAAGGTCATAAACTGGCTGATATGACTTACAACATGTTGTACATTAAATATAAAATCTGAGGTGCTACTATTTTGCATCATTTCACCATTTAATTTCAACCATAAGTTTAAATTATTAGGATTTTTAATTTCATCAGTAGTGGCTATAAATGGACCAATAGGAGCAAAAGTATCACAACTTTTACCCTTCACCCATTGACCGGATAATTCCAATTGAAAAGCTCTTTCACTAACATCATTATGCAATACATAACCTGCAATGTGATCAAATGCATCAGCCTCATTGACATAAGAAGCCTTTTTACCAATAACTATTGATAATTCCACTTCCCAATCTGTTTTTGTACTTCCCTTTGGAATTATGATATCATCAAAAGGACCTACAATAGCTGTGGTAGATTTAAAGAATAATACTGGGTGTTCAGGAACCGCCATTCCCGATTCAGCTGCATGTTGTGCATAATTCAAACCAACGCATACAATTTTTGACGGACGCGTCATTGGAGCCCCTAGTCGAATATTTTCGTCAACTAAGGGGCAATTCGGTTGATTACTTTTAAGCCATTTGCCTAATTTTTTAATACCATCATTTCCAAAGAAATTTTCATCAAAATCCTGTCCAAATGCAGATATATCTATTCTTGATCCATTGTCTAATTGAACTCCAGGTTTTTCTTGTCCTTCGGCTCCAAATCTTATTAATTTCATATGTAGTAATTTTAACTAATTTATTTTATTGTTTTATATCGAATACATTTAATTGCTGCCAAACATTTTTAAATCCAGGATCATTTTTGACCATTTTCCCATCAGTACTTCTCCCATTTTTAATAGTTTTTTCCATTAATGATTTAAGTTCTTTAACAATTTCAGGGTTCTTCTTGTAAAGGTTAATTTGCTCTTCCGGATCACTTGATAAATTGTATAATTGAAATTTAGGTAATTCAGCAATTAATTCTGATTTGGGTTTTGGATCACTCCATCCTCCTGATCCAGGACAAAATATTAATTTCCAATTGTCTTTACGAATGGCAAAACTCCCATTAATAGAATGATGTACGGTTGCTTCTCTTAAATAATCAGTTGTATTGGGATTTTTAAACAAAGATAACATGGAAAAACTATCTTCTCCTTCATTTGCATTTAATTCTGTCTTGATGATATCAGCACAAGTGGCAAAAAAATCTGTGGTACAAATCGTTTTGTTTGAAACAGAATTGGCTTTAATTTTGGCAGGCCATTTTACTATAAATGGAACCCGATGGCCGCCTTCAAAGATATCGGCTTTGTGACCTCTAAAAACACCACTCGGATCATGTCCTTTTTCGGCCAAAACTTCAAAATTAGCTTGAGGCGAACAACCATTATCACTGGTAAAAATAACCATTGTATTTTCTTCAATACCTGCATTTTTTACGGCTTCGGTCAATTGACCCATATAAGCGTCAATCATAGTCACAAAATCACCATAAGGATTTAAACCGCTTTTTCCTTTCCATTCTTCTGTGGGTAAAATGGGTGTATGAGGCGAAGGCAATGCAAGATATAAATAGAAGGGTTTGTCTTCTTTGGATTTTTCTTTAATATATTTAATAGAACGCCTGAAAAAATTAGGAGTTACGTCATCATGAATAAAATCTTTAGAAGTAGGACCTTCTCTCCACCAGGTATATGCCCCTTTATCAACTGTGACTGTATCTGGAACTTGTGTGGGCATTCTATTTTCTACATAAACATAGGGCGCCATATCTAAGGAGCCTGAATGTCCGTAAGCATAGCTAAAACCCAAATCATTGGGTGAATTTTTCACAGGTTTTGAAAAGTCGATACTACTAAAATCCTTAGGGTTCCATCCTTGACCAAGGTTTTCTTCGTCATCCTTTTGAGCCCAATCCCACCCTAAGTGCCATTTACCAATAAAAGCGGTATTGTAGTTTTTATCTTGCAGTAAACGGGCCACTGTCTTTCTACTTGTGGGTATCAGTGCATTCGATTTACCTGTAAGAACACCGGATTTTAAATTACTTCGCCAATTATACCTTCCCGTTAAAATCCCGTACCGCGTGGGGGTACAAACCGCAGAAGAAGTATGAGCATCTGTAAATTTCATCCCTGCACTTGCCAAGGCATCTATATTTGGTGTTTTTATTTTTCCATTAGGATTGAATGTATTGATATCACCATAACCTAAATCATCAGCCAATACATAAATAATATTTGGCATTTTTGATACATCCTTTGCTATTGATGCATCAGGTTTATTATTGTAACTAGTTAAAAATAAGACACATAATAGAGTCGAGTAAATTATTTTAAGGTAATGTGTTTTCACTTCAAAGGTATTTAATATGAATAGATATGTTTCTAATCTGAATCATTTTTTTAAAAATCTATTCTCATCTCAAATTTATTCAAAAAAATCTATTTCGGCGATCGCAGCTGTCTTTTTATTGCCTGCAATAACTTTAGATTCAATTCGAATATATTGAGTATTGATGGATTCCTTAAAATAATGTCGTCTCACTACAGGATCGTTGATCAAATTACCAAATTCAAATTCTTCTAGTTTTTTCCAATTTTTCCCATTTTTACTTGTTTTGATGACCCCTTTTTCAATCATACCTTCTGAATTCCTTACTTGAGGTGTATAAGCAAAACTTTTAAGTGTGTGTTCTTTGCCTAAATCTATAGATATAAAATGGGCCTTGCCTTTCTCTCCAGATTGCCAATAGGTTGACGGGTCTTCATCCATTGAATGTTCTCCTTTATGATCCCTACTTTGACTATCAGTTTTTAAAACTGTCCACCCTTTTTTTACGATGCCAAATTCAACGGAAGCCACACTACCCATTTGATCTTTATTAAAAGCCCTCGCCTTAATTTTATTTGAATTGATCAAAACAGGTTCCACATACAATTTGGAATTATCAGTCGGATCTGTTCCATCGATGGTATATCTGATTTCGAACCTCCCATTCATATTTCCAATGATATCTTCACCATGAGGCTTCCAACTAAATTCATCTTTTTTTGGTGCAATTGTTATAAGGCCATCTAGATTTCTTGAAACACTCAATTGAGGAGGTCTGGTATTATAATAATGAGCACTGATATTAGAGATAGCAGGATTTAAGCGAGATTCTAAAACTCGAATTCTAAATTTATCAGAAGTAATATCCGGAAATCGAAGAATTCTTTTATATCCAACATTGCTTGCAGTTGCAATTTCTTTCCATTGATTATCTATCCAGGCGTCGAGGGCATGTTTTTCTATTCTTTCACCATGTGTTGTAATAGACTCTTGAATAACGATTCGATTTGTGGTAATTACTTGTGGAGTCTCTATTATTATTTCATGATTGGTATCATCGACTAATACATAACTGATGATATCATTATCCAAAACCCTTTTCGGACCCTTGGCATTTTCAAACATATTATGATGATAGGTCTCTTCGATTCGCTTGCCAACTTCCTTCAATACTTTAACATCTTCAGGTGATAAGTTACCTTCTCTGTTTGGCGGGATATTTAATAAAAAAGTTGAATTTCCACCAACAGATCTTTCATAGATATCAAATACATCATCGGCGCTTCTTACTTTTTGTTTTTCTTCATCTCGATAAAACCAGCCTTCTCTGATGGATGTATTTGTTTCCGCTTGTTGATAATGTAAAAATTTAGCCTCGTATATTTTATCTCTGCTTCCTATATCTTCACCAGTAATATCGGCAAAACTATTCATCAGATTTGGATCATCCTGGTAAGGAATAATATTCCATTCGGTTTCTCTGGTGCCGCCGGATTCGTTTCCGCACCAGCGAATATCTTGTTTTCCAAAAACCACAGCCTTTGGAGCAAGGGTTGAGATAAGCTCCTTCCAGGCAATGTAATTATATTTTTGCCCTCCCTTTCTTTTGGGATGGGCACCATCAAACCAAACTTCATCAATAGGGCCATATTCAGTTAATAATTCAAATAATTGGTTTAGGAAATATTCATTATAATCATCTACTTTAAAGGTAAAAGTAGTTTTGTTCTCAAAAGGCCTTCCTTCGATGGGACGAGGGATGATTCGGTCAGAATATTCACTTAAATTGCCATATAACCCTTCCCGGTTTTCAATTTGATATAAGTCGGCGGGAGATAGGTAAACACCTAATTTTAATCCAAATTTTTGACAGGACGCTGATAACTCTTTTAACACATCTCCTTTTCCCTCTTTAAAAGGAGAAGACATAATACCATGCTTGGTATATCTGCTTTGCCAAAGTACAAAGCCATCATGATGCTTTACGGTAATAATCACCATTTTCATTCCTGCGCTTTTCATAGCTTCACACCATTGGTCTGTATCTAAATTTTGAAGATTGAAAATTTTAGGATCTTCAAAACCATTTCCCCATTCCATTCGAGTAAAAGTATTTGGACCAAAGTGGATGAAGGCGATAAATTCATTTTTTAAAGCTTCATATTGATTGGGCGTAGGAATTACATGTGCGGCTTTAAGTATTATTGAATCTTTTGATTCGTGTTCTCCAAGTTCAATTGTACTGGTTAAAGGAATGAGTTTAGCCGATTTCTCCTTGCATGAAATTGTAAAAAGAATAATGAATAGGATTTGAAATATATTTTTGATCATTTTAAATTATTTTTTTGTTGCTAAGAGGAGGTTCATTGGTTCTTGATTTCTATATACAATTAGGTTCAATTTTCCCTTCCAATTATGACCTTCATAAATATTCATTAAATCGGGAATTGCATTAATCTCTTCATTTTTCTGATCTTCAATTTCACCGGATGAACTGATATAAATGGTCTCAACGGGTATTTGACATCCCGAAATTGACAAGAGAAAAAATCCAAGATAAAATAATTGTTTCATTTATTTTGAGATTTTAAATGCCCAGGCATAGGGATCCTTATCCGAAATTTTATTGATATCAAGAAGAGGCATTTCAATGATCATATTCTTGTTTTTCATTTGCCAATTTAATATTTCACCGGTTGCTAAAAGAGTAACAGTAGAACCGGAAACAGGTTTAAAATTTTTAATGGATAAATATTGGGTGGGCCATTTTGGACTGATGGCAAAATAATTGGAATCGTTTTGCGTAAAGAAAAGTTCTTTAACCGCATATCCGGGTTCTGGATCAATGGTTTGTTTCAAAATAAAATCACCTCCCAGATAATGTTGTTTAGGTTTAAAATTACGTTCTCCTTCCGACCATTGAAATGAATTATTCCATGGTTTGGTACCGTAAATTGCTTCACCGTTTGTTTCTAGCCAGCCTCCCAATTGTAAAAGTCGTTCCTGCATGATTACTGGAATATTTCCTCTTGAATCAGGGCCTATGTCTAACAATAAATTACCACCGGTACTTACAATGTTTACCAACATTAAGGTTAACGCTTTTGGCGAATTATAGTCTTGAGCATCTTCATTCTGGTTGTATCCAAAAGAAAATCCCATACCCCTGCATTCTTCCCATGGTTTTTCAAATTCTGGGGCTTCCGATTCATACTCAGTTGTAAAATAACCTCCGTGATTTTTTCTGATTCCCTTTCCCCATCTATCGTTAACAACAATTGAATTTTTTACGTTCGATTCATTGAATAACCAGGATAGAAATTCTGTTGATCTCCATTTTTCTGCTTCCATCTCCCATTCTCCATCAGCCCATAAAATATCGGGACTATACTTGGTTACAAGATCCTTTACCTGAGGTAAATAGTGTTCGTCTACAAATCGATCTTTATCATTGATCCATAAGGGGTGATACCATTCATATAAAGAATAATATAAGCCCATTTTAACAGGTGTCTTTTTTACTGCAGTAGTTAATTCGCCTACCAAATCTCTTTTGGGGCCAATTTCCATACTGTTCCAGGCAAAGCCTCTATCATTAGCTTCTTCATTGGGCCATAAGGTAAATCCATCATGATGTTTTGAAGTGAGGACTATATACTTAGCACCGGCTTTTTCAAATAATTGAGCCCATTGATCGGGGTCGAATAAATCGGCCTTAAACAGTTCGCCAAATTTATAATAATCAAAATCTTCACCATAAGTTTTGTTGTGATATTGAGTAACTTCATCACCTTTAAATTCGCCATTTCCAAATAATTTGGAACTTTGAAGCCAATATTGATACCATTCAGAATAAGTTCCTTTTGGCGACCAAGCAGGAACCGAATAAGGTCCCCAATGAATAAAAATTCCAAATTTAGCGTCACCAAACCAATCAGGAATTGGTCTTGAATCTAACGATTCCCAAGTTGCTTCATATTTGGTTTGAGAAATGGCGGTTATAGAATAAATAAAACAAATTAATCCAAAAATGAATTTCAAATTTTTCATGGTTTTTAGATTTTATTAAAAATATTAATTTAACCATTAAGCTTAATAAACCCTCCGTCAATAGGGTAGTCTGTTCCTGTAATAAAACCAGCTTCATCCGAACATAAAAACAAGGCTAAGTTGGCAATTTCTTCAGGTTGCCCCATTCTTCCAATAGGTTGAGTTTTAGACAAGGCCTCAAACATTTCTTTTTCTTTACCGGGGTAATTTTTAGAGATAAAACCATCTACAAAAGGTGTATGTACTCTTCCCGGAGAAATACAATTGCATCTAATATTATTAGAAACATAATCCTTGGCAACCGAATAGGTCATGGTGAGTACTGCTCCCTTGGTCATTGAATAAGCAAACCTATCTGAAAGGCCAACAGATGATGCAATGGAAGCCAAATTGAGAATCACGCCACCCCCATTTTCTTTCATATTTTTAATAGAAGCTTTCATACAATTATAAACCCCTTTTATATTTACCTCGTATAATCTATCAAGATCGGCCTCTTCAGTACCTTCCAAGTTACCTACATGAGCAATACCTGCATTGTTCACCAAAATATCAATTTTAGAAGTTTGTGCAATGGAATTGACAGCATCAAAAACTTCTTTTTGAATTGCCACATTACATGAATGAGCGGTTGCTAATTTATTTTCACCAACAATTTCGTCAACTGTTTGTTGTGCTGTTTCTGCATTCAGTTCCAAAATATGGACATGAGCTCCCTGGCTAGCGAATTTCAATGCAATTGCTTTGCCAATTCCACTGGCTCCACCTGTAACAATGGCTGTTTTTCCTTTTAAACTAAATTGTGTCATTATTTTTTATTTTTAGTTCCTCATTCCAAATTTTGCCATGAGGAAATTCATAATCCTTTAAAGATTCACTTTTCATGGTGATACTATATCCCGGTATATTGGGAGGGAGATAGGCACCATTTTCTATGACAACAGGGTCTAAGAAATGTTCATGTAAGTGATCAACATATTCAATAATTCTATTTTCTAAGGAACCGCTTATTGCAATATAATCGATCATCGATAAATGTTGTACGTATTCACATAGACCCACCCCTCCAGCATGTGGACAAACAGGAATATTAAATTTGGCGGCCATCAACAAGATTGCCAAAATCTCATTCACTCCACCAACACGACAACTATCAATTTGACAAATTTCAATGGCACCCGCCTGCATCAATTGTTTGAACATTACCCTGTTTTGGCAATGTTCTCCTGTGGCAACTTTTATGGGGGCTACAGCCTTAGCTATTTTCGCATGACCTAATATGTCATCCGGACTGGTTGGCTCTTCAATCCACCAGGGATTAAATTGAGCCAAGGATTCCATATTTGTGATGGCTTCATCCACGTCCCATTTCTGGTTGGCATCCATCATCAATTGTAAGTCTTCTCCAATTTCTTCACGGATAATGGCGGCTCTTCGCATATCATCTTGTAGATTCGATCCCACTTTCATCTTCATATGCCTAAAACCTTCTGCCTTGGCTTCCTTACATAATAATCGCATTTTGTCATCAGAATAACCCAACCATCCGGCTGATGTAGTATAGGCGGGATATCCTTTTTCCATTAGATGATCAATTCTGTTTTGCTTGGTTGAAGCTTTATTTTTTAATAATTCAAGGGCCTCTTGTGGAGTTATTGCATCAGTGATATAGGTGAAATCTATACAGCTCACCAATTCCTCGGGGGTCATATCCGCCAGCAATTTCCACAATGGCTTTTGTTCTACTTTAGCATATAAATCCCAAACTGCATTTACAACGGCACCGGTCGCTAAATGAATGACCCCTTTTTCTGGCCCTAGCCATCTCAATTGGCTGTCACCGGTAATCATTTTCCAAAATGAACCCATATCCTTTGTAAAATCTTTTAAATTTTTACCTTGAATTAAAGGAATTAAAGATTTGATGGCGGCAACGCAAATTTCATTTCCCCTGCCTATTGTAAATGTAAGGCCATGGCCTTCCAAATGATCAGGATGATTTGTTTTTAAAATTACGTAGGCAGCAGAATAATCCGGGTCAGGATTCATTGCATCAGATCCATCCAAGGATTTACTTGTTGGAAATCGAATATCTTTAATCTCAATATCCGTAATTAGAATATCATGCATTAGATTATATTTAAATTTAATACAAAAATATAGCTTGCAGATATCAACAACAACAATTGATGTTGCCAAATATGATACTTTTTTTGCCCTTCAAATGAATTACTCCTTTATATCATGAAGTTTGATGTATTTTGAAGGTGACATTCCCTTTATTTTTTTGAATTGTCGATTAAAATTGGAAATATTATTAAAGCCCGATTCGAAACAAATGGAGGTAATATCACGCTTACTTTCTATCATCAATTTACAAGCATATCCAATTCTTACATCGTTTAAGAATCTGGAAAAAGGTTTTCGATTTACTCTTTTAAAAAACCGACTAAAAGAGGCTGGATTCATATTGATCACATCAGCCACATCCTTTAGATAAATTACATCGGTAAAATTGTTATAAACATATTCATAAGTTTTGATCATATTCTCATTATTGATATATGTAAATGAGTCCATATACCCACTACTTGATAATAAGGTATAATACTTATGATTGGCTAAATAGTTCAACAAATTTATCAATTCCATGGTTTTTTCAAAACCATTAAGGTCAACAATGTGATTGAATTTATGTATAATATCTTCACTTACATTAGTAAATTTAATCCCAACTTTGGCTCTTATAATTAATTTTGAAATATGGTTCATTTCCGGAATTTTAAAAAATTCACGTCCCAAAAATTCCTTTTCAAAATGAATACCCACTGCTTCTGCAACTAATTTTGAAGATTTTTTAAAATATTCGTCATCATTCAACCACATATGAGGTAAGTTTTCACCAATCAAAACGATTTCTCCTTTCTCAAATTTTTCAATACTGTCCCCAATAAATCGAGTACCTCTGCTTTTTTTAATATAAACCAGTTCCAATTCAGGATGAAAATGCCACACTTTTAAAAAATGCGGATAGTGATTGATTTTTGTAGTAAAGGAACAATCGTTTAAACTACTTCTATCCAATAAATGAAGTTTCATAAATATTTAATTTCTTTGATTATTACCTAAATCAGATGGTTTTGACAAATATAGGTAATTAAAGTATCAGATTGAGTCTGTTTAATGTTTGATTTTTATTCGATCTAATATAGATTTGTAATTTCGCTAATTGTCACTCTATTTAATTATTCCTAAATTGGCAAATGAAGGAATAAGAAATATCATTTAAAAAATAATACCCACATGCAGTATTTAAAAATAAACATTTCGTTTTTATTTTTTCTGTCAATTCTAATTTTGAGTTGTGAAGAAAAAGTTGAACAGAAAAGTAAAACTGAGATTGATTTATTACGATATGTTGATCCCTTTATCGGTACTGGTTTTCATGGGCATACTTTTCCAGGGCCTGTTCGGCCCCACGGTATGGTTCAATTGAGTCCAGATACTAAATTAAACGGTTGGGACGCATCAAGCGGTTATCACTATGATGATCAAACCATCTATGGATTTTCACATACACATTTGAGTGGAACAGGCATTGGTGATATGGGTGATATATTATTATTGCCTTATACAGGTGAATTAAAGGGAAAACCAATCGCTACTTTTGATAAAAACAAGGAGCATGCGAAAGTTGGGTATTATTCTGTTGAATTTGACAATTATGATGTAAAAGCTGAATTGGCAGCAACAGATCATGTAGGGATTCATCAATACCATTTTAAAGGAGATGAACCAAAAAAATTATTGGTAGATGTTGGCCATATCCTTCAACGTACCTGGGGTCATAGCAATATTTTCAATGAGTTGGAAATAATAGATAATAGTACAATTAGAGGCTTGAAACATTCAAAGGGTTGGGCCAATGATCACAAGGTATATTTTTATGCTGAATTTTCCAGTCCCTTTGAAATTGATTCGGTGATTGTGGACCAAAAACCTATTCATAAATCAATCAAATATACTGGGAAGAATCTATATGCCAAATTTAGCTTTAATGAATTAGAAAATGAAGAACCCTTATTTATAAAAGTCAGTATTTCTGCTGTGGATGTGGAGGGCGCTCAAAAAAACATGGAAGCTGAGTTAGCGGATTGGGATTTTAATAAGGTTCAAAGGGATTCGGAAGAGGTTTGGCAACAAGAGTTAGAAAGAATAAAAGTCGAAACCGATAATCAAGATGATTTAAAAATATTTTATACAGCCATGTATCATAGTATGATCGCTCCTATGATGTATCAGGATGTTGATGGCAGATATAGAGGAATGGATAAAAAAATCCATCAATCGTTTAAGAATGATATGAACTATACAGTCTATTCTTTATGGGATACTTTTAGAGCTTTACATCCTTTAATGACAATTATTGATGAAAAAAGATCTGCTAATTATGTCAACAATTTATTGGTAAAATATCAGGAAGGTAATTTTTTACCCATGTGGCCCTTGGCATCGAATTATACATCGACCATGGTGGGCTATCCGGCGGTGGCAAATATTGCAGATGCCTTGTCAAAAGAAATTCCTGGTATAGATAAAAAATTGGCTTTAGAAGCATCGTTGAATAGTGCATCCTATAAACCTTGGTTGGTTGAAGAAACTAAAAATCCGAGAAAGAAACCACTCATGCCATTGTATAACAAATATGTCAATGAAGGAAATCACATTCCCGCTGATAAAATCATAAAATCTGTTTCTTTCGGTTTGGAAATGTCTTATTATGATTGGTGTATAGCACAAATCGCAAAAATGAATCAAAATGACTCTATTGTTCAAGTCTTTCAAAAACGAGCCAAAAATTATGAACGTTATTTTGATACTGAAACCGGATTTATGCGAGGTAAAAATGAAGATGGTTCATGGGTATCACCTTTTAATCCTAAATATTCAAGTCATGAATCTTCATCATATGTTGAAGGTAATGCCTGGCAATGGACCTGGTTTGTACCCCACGATGTTGATGGGTTAATTAATTTATATGGTAGCAAGGAAAAATTCACTCAGAAATTAGACACCTTATTTACAACCTCCTCAGAAATTGAAGGTGAAGATGCCAGTGGAGATATTACAGGTTTGATTGGCCAATATGCACACGGAAATGAACCTAGTCATCATATTGCTTATTTTTATACGCTTGCCGGCCAACCTTGGAAAACTCAGAAGTTAGTAGATCAAATACTTAAAGATTTTTATTCTACAGAACCTGATGGAATTATTGGTAATGAAGATTGCGGACAAATGAGTGCCTGGTATATTTTAAATGCCATGGGCTTTTATCAGGTTACACCCGGAAAACCGGTTTATGCCATTGGTAGACCCATATTTGATAAAGTTGAAATTCCAATAAACAATGGCAATATTTTTACAATTATAACAGAAAACAATAGTGCAAAAAATAGTTATGTACAAGAATTTTATTTAAACGAAGTCAAACAAGAAGAACTATATTTTAATCACAGTGACATTAAAAATGGTAGCACTTTAAAAATTATAATGGGAGAAAATCCAGTAAGTAACTAAATAAATTATTCCTTTTCCAACAAGTGTCTTTTTAATGCTCTGCCAATAAATCGAGCCTTTTCTTTAAAACTGAATCGAGCCAAATTTACTTTTACCACCCCTTTGGTCATCATTGTTTTTTTGGAATAGTCAATATTCACATCAACAATTACAGGGATATTGTTTTCAACTTTTTCAAAAGCCAACTGAATTACTTTATCAATTTCATCATCATTTTCCATTCTAAAGTAAACAGCGTTACAGGCATCAGCAATCCCTTTTATTTTTACATCGCCGACTATGGTTGCTACCTTTCTTTTCAATGGAATTTTCTGAAACTGTGAAATCTGACCCAATTCGCCATCGTTAAAAACAAAATAAACAACACCTTTTTTATAAGTTGAGGCGGTTAAGGTTTCCATTCCTGTCATCAAAAAACCGCCATCACCAACAATACCTACAACCTTGCTTTTTGGATTCATAAATTTAGCTCCGATCGCCGCTGGAACGCAAAAACCCATACAGTTAAAATCTGTTGGTGAAACAAAATGACGAGCACTGTTTACAGGTAATAATTCTGCGGCCAAATAAGTATGCTTGCCATCATCAACTACAAAGCGAGTATCATCATCTGTGTGCTTGCTTAGAGATTCAAAAAAGTATCCAGGTGATACTTTATCTTTTAATGGTTTTTCCTTCCATTGATTAAAATATTTTTCTTTTTCTTTTTTGATGGAAGCCACTAATATTGAATTGTTTTTTGGTTTTGATCCCATCAATTTTTCAAGCTCATCTGCCAGTAATTCCAAAGCTTCAGAAGCATCGGCTTCTAAATTTATTTTGGTGGGATAATTCCTGTCAAATACATCCGGGTTGATATCTATATGAACTAAATTTTCAGGTACGGTAACACCAAAACTTCCAGTACCAATTTCGGAAAACCGAACTCCAACGGCTAGCATGGCATCACAATTTTTAAAAGATTTTTGTCCTGCGGGTACAGCATTTGGCCCAAAACCAAAACCGGTATGTAAAGGGTGTGAAGCTGGAAAAGATGCTTTACCTTGTAAAGTGGTTGCAACAGGTGCGCCTAAAATATCAACAATTCTTTGGATGTATTCAGTAGCTTTTGAAGCACCCCAGCCCACATATATTCCCGGGTTTTTAGCCTGTTGTAATAGTAGAGCCATGGCTTCTATTTTATGTTGGTCAATAGTCGGATTCTGAAAACTTTTGTTATAAGGAACCAATTCATTAAAATCACCTTTAAACATTTGGATTTCGGTAGGAATTTCTATGAATACAGGTCCGGGTTCACCTGAGATTGCAATTTCATAAGCTTTATAAATTGTTGAAAGAACATCATTATGTGATTCAATTTTAAAATAAGCTTTGGTAATTTCATTCACCAAATTTTCCTGACTCAACTGATGCAGTTGATAATGTCTGCCTGTATCCTGCCGAGTTCCTCCAGAAATAATTAGCATAGGAATTCCATCTAAATAAGCTTCCCCAATTCCACTCATGGCATTGGTAGTACCTGCTGCCGGAACAATCATCAAAGTACCAATACTATCAGAAGTACAGGAAACACCCAAAGCCATAAAAGATGCTCCACCTTCATGGGTTACTAAAACAGGCTCAATCTGATCCGAATTGTTGAGTTCATCATACAACTCAATATTGTGCACCCCCGGAATTCCAAAAGTGTATTTTACTCCAATTTGTTCTAAAGCATAAACTGCTAAACTTGCTCCTGTTTTTTTCATAAGCCCATCTGTCCTTCGGACAACTTCCCAAGGGGAAGAAAACGAAAGGACTTTATTTTAGATTAATTTTTTACACACCCCTTAATCCCCTCTCAAGAGGTGAATTAAACAACAATAATTAAATTATCAGATGATCATTTTATTTTGTAATACTTGACTTTTTAATAATTTATATTTCATAACTCCCCTCTTGAGAGGGGAAGAGGCTGATATAACTTGATTTTTTGAACATTTTTCCGCCTCAGGGGTGTGTCTTGCTTGAATATGTTTAAATCATATTACTCACTTCTCACTTTCTATAATATGCTTCGCCGCTTTTTGAGCCGTAAAAATACAAGTGGTTAAGAAGGTGCCTTCCAAGGCTCTTTTGCCATGAGATCCTCCACCGCCAAATCCGGCTGCTTCCCCAATAGCATATAAATTCTCAATGGGACTTTGTTCATTTTGCTCATTAGGAATACTTAAAACCTGTGAATTTAAATTGGTTTCAATCCCTCCTAAACTTTTTCTCGACAAAATAAACTCCCTGATGGCAACCAAAGGATAATTCTTTTTTTGATTTAATTTCTGGGGTTTCAATGTCCTTTTTTTATCTCCCTTATATTGACGTGCGTGTTCAATCCTTCTGATTTGTTCATCATTCCAGATATTTTTACCTCTTTCAAAATTAGCGTCATAGCTTTCTATGGAATTTTTTAAAGTTTCTACGGTTACATCTTTAGTATCTGTCAAGTCATTCATTTTTTCAACCAATTCTTCAATACTATTGGCAACTATATAATTTGGAGAATCATTCTCCAGAGTTTTAATCAATTTCTTATTCCCCTTCAAAACCGAATATAGGAATTTCAGAATTTTTTTCTCTTTAATGCCTTCATTAAATTCTGATCCCGATACGGCTAACTCTTTATAAGCAATTTTTTCATTGAGAATTTGCCATGAGTATTGCTTCTCCTGCTCACAAATTTTAGTCACCAAATAACGTGTATCAAATCCGGAGACCATTGGTATTGGTCCAATCCGTTCTCCCTTATAATTTAACCACAAGGCTGATTTTGGAGGTACCAAACTAAGCCCATGATTTTCTCTTTTGGGATTGGGATGAGGAATACCGGCTGCATAATTCCACATCAAATCCAGATTCTTAATATGTCCACCTATTTTATGGACTTCATCATGGATCAATCCATCAGAAAATTGATGAGATCCATTTAATAGGATATCCGGAGGTGTATTCCATTCTTTATGCCAATGCTGCCGTACTTTTTGCATATTGCCATTGATTCCACCAGTAGCCACAATAATGTTTTCTGCCTTACAAACAAAAGACTCCTGATTTTTTTCATCTAAACCATTAAAACCGGTTGTTTTTCCATTTTCAATTATAAATTCTTCAGCTCTATGCTCAAATAGAACTTGTAAATTATTGTAATTAGGATGAGATTTTAAATGATTTACAATGGCTTCCATCAAACCATGACCTGTTCCCCAAACCATATGAAAACGCGGTACGGAATTTCCGGGTTGAAATAATCCTCTTTCTACCCAATGTACAATGGGGAAAAACTTAATTTTTTTGGATGTCAGCCAATCATATATTTTATGTGTTGATTCTAAATAGGCATTGGCCCATTTTTTACCCCAAATTTCCTTATCCTCAAATTCCGCAAAAGAAAACCAATCTTTTTTAGCCTGTTGAACACTATCCTTAATTTTTGAAAACTTTTGTTGTTTGGAATTGATAAAAAACATGCCACCAAAAGACTCTTTGGCCAAGCCACCAAAATTCTTTTCAAAATCACGTTCTATGATGATTACTTTTTTATTGGCATCCAACAATTCTATAGCAGCAGTAATTCCGGAAATACCACCACCAATAATTGCAGTATGTGTTAAATACGTATTTTTAATCATCAATTTGATTCATTATTATTTTTTTAGGGTATAAGATATAAAAAAAGCAGAATTACTTACAAATTATACTTATAATTTTAAATAATTCCGCCTTTCTGTTAGGAACAAACTTCCTTGAAACTATGACTTTTTCTTTCCGGAAATGTCCAATTCACCTTCAGAATAGGATGCAGTTCCTGAAAAAGAATTCTTTTCGAAATCAAGATCAAATGATACTTTTTCAGATTCTACATACAAATAGAAAGTAACATTACTTTTTTTAACAACCACATCTTCAATATCTGTTTGATATCCGTCCATCATGGTATAGCCTGATAATTTCCCATCCTTTTTTTCAATGATCAATTGACCTTCCTGGTATTCATAAGGTGCATCAGGCACCGAATATTTCCAAGTTCCAATCACATTTTTAGAGTCATCTACCGCAAAACTTGACAATAAAACTACCGATAAGATCATTGCACTTGTTAAAATAATTTTTTTCATAATTGTTGTATTAAATTTATTTTTTTAAAATGTTTGTTCAAATATAAAAAAAATCGTTTCTCCTTAGATGTCTTAACAGGTATTTGGGATAAACAATCAAAATGAGGTATGAATGGATTATAGGCTTAAAATAAATTTCATTTTGTTCATTATTTTAGTTTCACTTTAATTTGATTTTTCTTCATACCCACCCATTCAATACTATCGAAATTATCCTTGTCTTTTTTCTGAAGTTCAATTTTAATATTTCTACATTCTTGAATAAAAAATGATGAATTACCACTTTTCATATCCGGAAAAGCATTTGTATATAATATTTTATTGTTTTTAAATACCAATCCATCAGTACTCTTTACTCTTAGAATTGGTGTGTCAAAGCTTTCAAATACATTGTTTTCAATGATGATATTTTGATGTACATAATAGCCGGGAACAGTTTTATGATTTTCCGGCCAGATGTTAATTATATAGCTGTTTGGAGTCTGATTGTAACCACAATCTACAAATCGGTTGCCTCTAATTGTCACATCTCTTACTGGGCCAGATTCATACCAATTTGAAGCATCGTTTGCTATTAGTATAGCATGCATCCCGGTTCTGAAAAAAGTATTGTTTTCTATAAGTACTTTTTTACGGGTAGTCATCAAAACGCCTCTGGTATTAGTGCCCCCAAAATAATTATCACGTATGGTAACAGAAGGAGTCCAGGAAACATTTTCAATAACATCGCCTATTTCAAATCCTTTTGGGAGATTAGAATTCAATGTAATTTCGAGCTCTCTTTCGTTTAATTTTTTTACTTCTTTCACTTGAGAACTTCCATAAACCTGCAGGCTTTTGCCATGTACAAAATCTAAGGTGTCTCCTTTGAAAAAGGCCTTGAACCCATATGACTGTCCATGCATGAATCGAAGTTTAATTTTGTTGCTAGAAATTTTCTCTGTGATTTTTAAATGAGTCCCATGAACATTCACAGGATCATCATGTCCACCATAAGTCTCGCAATTTTTGATGGTAATTTGTCCTTTGCAACCTGAAAAATGAAAGCAATCGGCAAAGGCGGCAATTTTTCTATTTGTTTCCACCCTTGGCTTAACAATTACCTTATCCAAAGTTATATTTTCATTGAACTGATTGACGATTCCCATACCATGCATATAGTGCATTTTTACATTCTCCAGTACCACATTTTTGGAATAAGCGATAAAGGCACCTACCTGATCTCGATAAGGATCTCTTACAGAAAGTGTCTGCCCCACTTTATAATTGGTTTTAGAAAAATCTCCAACGAACTCGATTTTATTTGGAATAATTTCAGAGGCAAAGCCCATTAATAAAGGATCAAACTTGGTATAATAAAAAGAAGATTTTTTGGAATCAATTAAGATGGCGTGGTAACGCTTCATTGTCCATCCTTCACCATAAAAGACCAATTTACCGTCAATGATGGAATAGGTGGAAAAAGGGTTGATGTTGGCAATAATTTTGTTATTGCTGATCTTTTCAAAAGTCAATTCAGACATTGTTGGGCGTTCATAATCGAATTGAATGTTTTGCATTTTGATATTCTCACATTGCACAAAAGCAAAATTGATCATCTTCCCATGAAGTATGATCAAAGCACCATTTCCTTCAATGATTAAATTATTGGTATTTTCAAAAAGTAAACCAATGGTTTTGATTTTTGAAGGCACTTCCTTTTCCGTAGATGTATTGCTGATAAAATATTCTCTTTGTTCTGAATGTTCAGGCCAGATGTCATAACGTCCATTTTCAAACACAAGTTTAACATGATTGTATTTTTTAACTTCTTTAATGGCTTCTTTTAAAGGAATGGCAATATTTTCAAAGGTATTTGGGATAATTCCAAATTCTTCAGCATAAATAATGTAGACTTTTTCACTAATTATTTGTCCATTTGTTTCGAATGGATAAATAGATAATAGAAGAAATACTAACAGATATATTCGATTTAACATTTTATTGAAATATGGTAATTAGACTTATTTTATATCTTCAAAGTTAGCATTGGATGGATCTATTATTCAACCTTTATTTTTACATTAACTGATACTTTTATTGCCTTCGAGTGATATAAATTGAATATACAGGATGAAACAATAAATTCCTCTATTATTTATAGAATATAAGAGCTAACTGTTCTAAGTATTATAAACAGGAATTGATAAAGGCTTCTAGCTAATTTATCCTTTCCGCTAATTGATCTTTTACAGGTTTTACACCTGATTTATGTTCATCTACCATTTTCTCTATTTCTTTCACCTTTTCAGGATTTTCTATAGCAATATTGAACCTCTCTTCCGGATCTGTTTCTAAATTGAATAATAAGGGTTTTTTATGAAATGTCTTTTTTGTGTCTTTTACATAGGCTGTTTGAGTGATAAAGTGAAGTTTATAAGCTCCTTTTCTTGCAGCATAAATTTTTTGCCCTCTATAATAAATCAAATTTTCTCGTCCATCATTTCCGGTTCCATACAAAATGGAGCTTAAATCAATACCGTCTGTAATTCGATCCTGAGGTAAATCTATATTTGCCATTTTGCTGACAGTGGTAAACAGATCCAATGTAGAACCGATTTCAGTAACGGTACCTGGCTTAATTTTTCCCGGCATCCTGAATATTCCAGGAACTCGCATACCACCTTCCCATGAGGTTCCTTTGCCATCTTTTAATAACCCGGCTGAGCCACCATGATCATTATACACCAACCAAGGTCCGTTATCTGAGGTAAAAACAACCAAGGTATTTTTATCCAACCCGGTTTCTTTTAAGGTCTTTAAAATTTTGCCAACACCATCATCTATTTCCATCAAAACATCTCCATAAAGCCCTCTTTTGGATTTACCTAAAAACTCTTTAGAAGCGAACAAGGGTACGTGAGGTAAATTATGAGCGAGGTATAAAAAGAAAGGTTTTTTTTGATTTTTTTTAATAAAGTTAACGGCGGCGTCATTGTATCTTTTTGTCAAGGTATTTTGATTCGCAGGTCGCTCAATTTCTGTTTCGTTTTTGATCAAAGGCACATTAAAATATTTGATATCGGCATTCCAAAATATTTCTTTATGAGAAACTCCTTCCGCATTGGCTCTATCCATATCATTGCTATAAGGAATTCCGAAATAAGAATCAAAACCATGACTTGCGGGTAAATATTCTTTTTGATACCCCAAATGCCATTTGCCCACAGCTGCAGTAACATATCCTGCTTTTTTCATTTGTTCCGCTATGGTAATTTCATTGGTAGGTAAACCTCCGGTTGAATTTGGAAATAAGACCCTGCTTTTATCACTGCACATACCACTTCTAATAGGGTACCTGCCTGTCATTAATCCCGCTCGACTTGGTGTACAAACGGAAGCTGCAACATAAAAATTGGTCCACTTTTGCCCTTCGGTTGCCATTCTATCCAGATTTGGGGTCATGATTGTTGGATGACCATAACATGACAAATCACCGTAGCCCAGGTCATCTGCAAATATGATAATGATATTGGGTTTATTATTTGGCTCTTCTGAAATTTTATTCTGAGAAAAGCCTGAATTGAATAAAAATAAAGTGAAAACTAGGAAATAATAATTGGCTGATTTCATAAAAATGAAGGATTTAATTTTATGTGAATTTACGTTTTATTTTAATCCCTAAAAAAATCGAATTGAAAGATTTGTATATTTAATGCCTCAAATGGGAGATTTTTTATAGGAGCTAATTTTAAATGATTATTTGAATGAAATTAAAACAATTTTTTAATTTAAGATTTAAACTTCTTGACAGTAAAAAAAATCGTCTTTTTTTGGTTTTGTTTATGCTCGTTTATGCGATGTTGTTTCTCAATATTTTTATTCCATTTAATATAAAGGATTGGATGCCATTATCAAATAGCCCCCAATTTTTTACATTGTCAGGATTTGCCATGGTTGGCGCTTTGGGATTGGCATTTTCTCAGTTTGTTTTGAGAAAATTGTTCAAGCTTGAACAATTTAAGATCAAACAATTTTTTCTATGGGTGCTTTTCGAATTAATTTTACTGACATTTATCCTTACAGTTATTTACAACGACTTCTCGAATTGGTTCAATTTTATTGACGAATTTTTATTTACATTAAAACATACCTTTCTTATTATTATCATTCCTTATTCAATTGTATTGTTAATCCTGTCTCTGTTCCGTTCGAGATATGAGCTTTTAGAAATGAAAAAAGAGGGTAAAAATGTTGATATAAAAAACAAACTCGTAAAATTTCCTGATGATAAAGGGAATGTCAAATTTTCACTTCTTCTTAAAGACCTCCTGTATTTAGAGTCTACAGATAATTATGTCTATATTCATTATCAGGCCAATGATATTCTAAAAAAAGAATTGCTTAGAAATTCATTGAAGAATCTGGAAAAAATTTTGGAAAACGAACCTATAAGGAGATGTCATCGCTCTTATATGGTGAACCTTATCAACTTGAATATTGCAAAAAAAGCCGGACAGAAAATTTTATTAAAACTGAATTTTGTTACCGAATTGATACCAGTTTCTAAAACTTACCAGAAGGAGTTTATGGAGTATTTTGAATCGGATGTCTAGTTTCTAACCATGTCTCCATTTTAAAAAAAAGGAATTGTTGAATTAAACCCAAATTATCAGCTTTTAGAATCTTTTCAGAAGAATGCTTAGATAATGACTCTTACTTTTTTACCGGTATCAGACGACTCGTATATCGCTTCAATAAGTTGTATAGATCGTAAAGCCTCCTGACCATGAACAGGTGGTTTTTCACCTTGTTTAATTGCCTTAATAATTGCGTATAATTGATTTTTATGCAGGTTATAATCAATTGCCAAAGGATCATTTGCTCCTGATGCTAAATCAGATTTTTTCGAAACCAACTCCAAATTACCATCTTCCTTTGTATTCCAATGTGTAATTTCTCCTCCTTCTAATATAATGCTACCATCTTCACCATGGATTTCGATTTTTTCAGGAAAAGCATGATATAATGAAGTACTAGCTTCGATGGTTCCAAGTGCTCCATTTTGAAATTCAAGATTTGCTGTAGCAACATCTTCTCCCTCAATGTCATGTGTTAAGGTTCGGATACTTCCTGAAATTGTGTTAATTTGTCCCATTAAATATATCAATAAATCAATGGTATGTATTCCTTGGTTTATTAATGCCGCTCCACCGTCACCTTTTAAAGTTCCTCTCCAGGGTGACATATCATAATATTCCTGATCTCTTTTCCATTTGATATATGCATTTCCTAATAGTAGTTTGCCTAATTTACCAGAATCCACGGCATTTTTTACTTTCAGAAAATTTTCAGAAAATCTATTTTGAAAGATACAGGATAGACTTACGCCCGACTTCTTACTTGCGGATATCATCTGATTACATCGGGTAGTATTGATCTCTAATGGTTTTTCAACTACAACATGCTTTCCGGCCTGAAGCGCAGCAAGTGCCGGCTCTAAATGAAACCCGCTAGGAGTACATATAATTATTAAGTCGATCTCATCCAACTTTAGTAATTCGCTATGGTTTTCCAAGGCAATTACATCGTATTTATCTCGAATCATTTGCCTTTTCTCCTTATTGCTGCTCTGAATTGCAATTAACTGGCAATCATCAATTTCCAATAGACTATGAACATGAAAAGGAGTTATACTGCCAAATCCAATGATTCCAACTCCAATTTTCTTTGCCTTCATTTTTTTTCAAATTTATCGATCAATGATTCCCTATTTTCCCACATTTCAATCTCTATTTTAAATTCAAATCCATATTTTCACTAATAACTTTATTAAAATGTGCAAGAATTAATTTTGTAATTGCACTAATTTTTATAATTCTTATTTATTTTTAATAAAGCCTCTTTTTTTTTCTTATCGGAGCTTCTTTTTATTTCAAAAGGAATTCACCAAGTTTTTCACATACAATTTATTTTATATTCTCTAAAATAAATCAATTATTTGGCCAATATTTATGCTTATGTAATCGATAACGCAAATTTAATATTAAATTTGTTATTTTCGTGCATTAGATAATTATTAGGAAACAAATGCCAAAGAAAATCACCATATATGATATTGCTAAAGAATTAAAAATTACGGCAGCATCTGTTTCCAGAGCTTTAAACAATAACCCTAAAATTAGTGCTAAAACCAGGAAATTAGTTCAGGAAACGGCATCTAAATTGAATTATAAACCTAATCGGCTGGCTTTGGCTCTTAAAAGTGGGAAAAGTAATAACGTAGGTGTGATTGTTCCCAAAATAAACTCTAATTTTTTTTCATCAGTAATCAGAGGTATTGAAGATGAATTATTTCCTCAAGGCTATCATGTAATAATTTGTCAAACTTATGAATTAGGCACCCGGGAAATTGAAAACATCAATGCCTTATTAAATGCGCAGGTTGATGGAATTTTAATGTCGTATTCCGGGGCAACTTCAAATCATGATCATTTAAATTTTATTATTGAAAAGAATCTTCCCTTGATATTTTTTGATCGCAAAGCTGATATTGAAGGGGTTAGTTCAGTGACTATTAATGATTTTGTGGGAGCATATGAAGCAACCAAACAGTTGATTCAACAAGGCTGTAAACATATTGCCCATTTAACAATTGATCGGAGTTTAGAAATTTATAAAGATAGATTCGAAGGATATCAAAAAGCATTATTGGATCATGGAATGCAAGTTCAAGAAGATTTTATAATTGAATCTGAGAGCACGTTGGAAGGAGGTAAAACTTCGATACAGAAACTTTTAGAATTGAAACAAATTCCAGATGCTATTTTTTCTGCAAGTGATTTTGTTGCATTAGGAGCCATTCGTGAATTGAAAGCAAAGGGAATTAAAATTCCAGATGAATTTTGTGTTACAGGATTTAGTAATGAACCCTTTACCAATTTTATGGAATTGCCAATAACTTCAGTTGATCAGTTCCCTTTGGAAATGGGGAAAATGGCCGCCAAAGTGTTTTTAGAACAAGTCAATAATAAGGAGACTAAAATTGAAAAAAATGTGGTGTTGAATCCTAAACTTTATGTGAGGAAATCATCAACGAAACCTTCGAATAGCAAATCCAAAAAAACAAATAACAAATAGCAAAAAACAAATTTCAAAAGAATCATCTGAAACTAAAGACGATCAACCAACAACTAAGGGATTATTATGGAACAAGTTGACCAAAGCAGGCGAAGTTATTTTGTTCAATAACAAGGCAAAAAACGGAGACAGAGCCTTAGCTACGACAAGGTTTTTTAACGAAGTTAGTGCGCAAAAGAACGAGTCTGAATGGGCAAGTTATTACAGAACAATCCCTAAAGTGAAACCCCTCTTTTCCAAGGGATAAAATCATTTTGATTCAGGAGCATGGATTTTGTTTTGATATTTCCACTGGCAACTTCAATAATCAAATCGAGTAACTCTTCCCCCATATCTTCTATGGATTTTTCTCCTCTTATAATGGCTCCGGTTTCAAAATCGATAATATCGGGCATATTTTCTGCCATTTCTGTATTGGTTGAGACTTTGATAATTGGCGCAATTGGATTTCCGGTTGGCGTACCTAAGCCTGTGGCAAATAGCACCAAATTCGCTCCCGATCCAACCATCGCAGTCGTACTTTCAACATCATTTCCCGGTGTACATAATAGATTTAATCCTGATTTGGAGACATATTCACCATAATCTAATACATCTTCAATGGGAGAAGTTCCTCCTTTTTTGGCAGCACCAGCTGATTTCATGGCATCGGTAATCAAGCCATCTTTGATATTTCCGGGTGAAGGATTCATGTCAAAACCAGATCCGGCATTTATGACCGATTTTTCAAAATCATTCATCAGATTTAAGAATTTATTAGCCTTCTTTTCATCGGTGCATCTGTTCACCAATTCCTGTTCCACGCCACATAATTCGGGAAATTCCGAAAGTATGGCAGTACCTTTCAATGCAACCAGCAAATCTGATGTATGCCCCAAAGTAGGATTGGCAGAAATGCCCGAAAATCCATCTGAACCACCACATTCCAAACCAATAACTAATTTTGAAAGCGGTGCTGGTTTTCTTTGAATATCATTTGCTTTTTTAATGGCCACAAAGGAATCTTTAACAATGGCATTCAACATTTCGTCAATAGTACCCATCTGTTGTTGTTCATAAATAATCAGCGGTTTTTTATTATTTGGATTGATCGTATTTATAGCTTTCTTGAAAATATCGATTTGTAAATTTTGGCAGCCCAGACTCAAAACTGTTGCACCTGCTACATTAGGATTGTTCACATAACCCGCCAATAATCTGGCCAGATCATTGGCATCTTGCCGAATGCCGCCACAGCCGCCTTGATGAGTAATAAATTTGACCTCTATATTATCAAATACCTTAGTTGATCGATTTTGTTCTGTTTCATCAGAACTAATCTCTTCATCATGAATCAAGGAACGGAGTAACAGCCTTTGATTACTTATTTTTTCCTGTAATAATTCCTTTTCAAAAATTTCTTTAAGGATTTCAATATTTCTATTTTCACAAAAAACCAATGGGAAAAAGAGCCAGACATTGGCAGTTCCTACACTTCCATCTTCACGGTGATATCCTAAAAATTCTCTTTTTTTCCAATTGTCAACTGTTGGTGCAGTCCAACCTATAGTGTCCGTTTTTTTATCAACTTTTTCAATCTGATGTTTTACGTTGTCTACAGTTAAGAGGCCTCCTTTTTCAATTTTCTCATTGGCTTTACCTACCAAAACACCATACATGAATATTTGATCACCTATTTCAAAATTTGATAAGGCTATTTTGTGTTTGGCTTTGACGTTAGATTTTATTCGAATGGATTCCTCTTCAAACAACACTATTTCATCGGCAACTAAGTTTATCAGTGCCACAGCTACATTATCTTCTAAATGGACTTTTATCAATTTTTTTTGCATGATGTTCTACTTAATATTTTTTACTAAAGTTATTGAATGCTTTTTCGATTCCGTGATTTTCTATTTCTTCAAGAGCCATTGCAATCGCTGGGGTCAGTGAATTTATTTTTGTTAAATCCTCACCCCAAAATTCTTGATTCATTAAAGAAGCTTCTGCAATTAGAGAATAGTTCTTCAAATTCCATATTTCTTCAAATGTTTGTATTATCTCGTCACTGTCCTTCAATGGCAAATCTTCGCCTTGCCAAGTTCCTTGATAAAATCGAATTAGGCAGGCAAAGGCAAAGGTCAAATTTCTTGGAACTTTGTTATGAAGCGATGCATAGGCTAATAAACTGGGTAAAACACGAACCTTAAATTTTGAGATTGAATTCAAAGCAATGCTCGATAATAAGTGTTTGATAAAGGGGTTTCTAAAACGATCAAAGACTTCTTCAGCGAAACCATTTAATTCAGATTTGTCTAATTCCAAGGTGTCAATAATTTCACCAAAAACAGCGTCATGAATAAATTTGCCGGTAAAGGAATTATCGATAGATTCTTTAACCGTCGTATTTCCATAAAGTAAAGATAGAGGTACCAAACTGGTATGTGCTCCATTAAGAATTCGAACTTTTCGAGTTCTATAGGGCTGCATATCTTTGACAATCTTTACATTTAAATTGGTTTTATGAAAAGGTAGTTTAGTTTTTAAAGACTCGTCACCTTCTATAACCCATAGAAAAAAAGATTCAGCCGAAACAATCAGGTTATCTTTATAATCCAATTGTTTGTTATAGTCCTCAATTTGGTCTTTCGGATAACCTGGAACAATTCTGTCTACCAAGGTATTGTGAAAAGAATTATGTTCTATAATCCAGGTTTTAAACCCTTCTTCAAGTCTCCAATCTTTTATATATTTTAAAATAATTTCTTTTAATGTATCCGAATTATAATTAATCAATTCACAAGGTATGATCGTCAGCCCTTTGGAAGAATCCCCCTTAAAATATCGATATCTTTCATACAATAGGACAGTCAATTTAGCAGGAAAAGAACTAGGAGGTTGCATGTTGGGTTGGTCTCCTGCGACATAACTGATCCCTGCTTCTGTTGTATTTGAAATTATAAACTCTAGCGCCTCTTCTTTGGCCAGATTCAAATATGCGTCAAAATCGGTGTAGGGATCAACACCTTGAACAATATTGGAAATGAGCTTTTTTTCCTGAATTTCTTTCCCCTGCTGAACACCTTTCATAAACAGGGTATACAAGCCGTCCTGTTCGTTTAACAGTTTTATTAAACCTTTGTCAATGGGTTGAACCACGGCAATTCCAGCATTGTAATCCAGTTGATCATTCAATTCCTGAAATGCATACCCAACAAAGGCTCTCAAAAAATTACCTTCACCAAACTGAATGATTTTTACAGGAGGTTTATTCTCCAGACTTGTATTTTTTCTATTTAAAACTTTCATTTTATACAATTATAATATTATAAATCAAAAAGACCCGGTAACCACATGCTCAATTGAGGGAAATAAGTCACTAAAAATAAGGCAATAATCATGGCAATAAACAAGGGTATCAAGGGTTTGATGACCTTTTCAATAGTGGTTTTAGCCAATCCAACGCCCACGAATAGAACCGACCCAACTGGAGGCGTACATAAACCAATACAAAGATTTAACACCATAATGATTCCAAAATGCACTGGATCAATTCCTAATTTGGTAACTATGGGCAAAAAGATAGGAGTGAAAATAAGTACTGCAGGAGTCATATCCATAAAAATACCCACAAATAACAGGATTAAGTTGATCATTAAAAGTATGACGATTTTATGCTCGCTGATTCCTAATAGGGCAGAACTAATATCCTGAGGAATATTTTCGTAGGACATTACCCATGACATACTCATAGAAGCTCCTATTAACAACATTACAATTGCAGTAGTAACACAAGAACTCAACAAAATCTGAGGCAATCCTTTTAAGTTTATTTCTCTATAAAACATACCCAATAATAAGGTATATAAAACAGCAATGGCTGAGGCTTCTGTAGCTGTAAAAATTCCGGCTACAATTCCTCCTATTACGATTACCAAGAGTAATAAACTGGGGAAAGCATCTATAAAGGTTGTAAAAACTTCTTTTAAAGAACTTCTTTTACCGATATTGTATTTTTTCTTTTTGGCCCAGAAGGAAGCTACAATCATTAAAAATAAGCCCGTTAAAATTCCCGGAATATAGCCTGCTAAAAATAATGCAGCGATAGATACCCCACCACTAGCCAATGAATAAACAATCAAAACATTACTTGGTGGTATGACGAGACCTATTGTAGATGAGGTGATATTAACGGCAGCTCCAAACTCCTTGGAATAACCTTCCTTTTCCATTTCAGGTCCCAATATACTTCCCATGGCTGAAGCTGATGCCATGGCCGATCCAGCAATGGATCCCATCAACATAGCTCCAATAATATTGATCAATGCCAGACCCCCTGGTAGTGCTCCAACCAATGTTTTGGCAAAGGCAATGAGACGGTGGGCAATACCCCCTTTATTCATTAATTCGCCAGAGAGTACAAAAAATGGAATTGCCAATAAGGCAAAACTGTCGAGTCCTACGCCCATTCGCTGTGAAACGGTTGTAAATGATGCCATCGGAGGGATACTTACCAACATGGTCAAAACGGATGAAATAGCGATGCTCCACGCCACAGGTGTGCCAATAGAAAGTAAGCAGATAAAACTCAAAACTAAAACGATTACAGGTATATATTCTGCCATACTATGATTTGTTTAATAGATCAGAAATTTTATAGAAAATAATCAGTAGTCCACTTAAAGGTAATACTAAATAAACCAAGGCTAATGGTATTTGTAGAGCAGGAGAATATTGATCAAGCAGATAGGTAATATATACCAATCTCAAACCTCCAATGACCAGTACTGTAACAGAAAAAAGAATAACCAAACTATTTACAATACGTTTTATTTTTTTTTGAGTTTTCTCACCATACCTTTTCGGTAGTACATCAATGGCTACGTGCATATTTTTACCCGATACATATGCCGCTCCTAAGATACCGACCCATATCATTAAATACCGAGCAAGTTCATCTGTAAACGAACTGGGATTGCCGACGACAAATCTTGTAAAGACTTGCCAAAGTACGTTGAGTACCATCGTGCCCATAATAATGACCAATGCATTGCCTAATATTTTATCAATTTTTTCTCTGATTGTCATAATTATTGTGTTGCTCTTATTTGTTGAATTAAAGTATATATTTCTTGATCGTTTCTATAATCATCATAAAGACTTTCTACTTTCTTTGAAAATAATGTTTTATCAGGAATGATAACTTCCACCCCCGCTTTTTTTACAGCGGCCAAGGCCTCAGCTTCAGCTTCCGCCCATAATTTTCTTTGGTAATCTACAGAGCCATCAACCGCTTCCTGCAACCAACCCTTTTCTTGCTCACTTAATTTATTCCATAAATGCGTGCCTGAAATCAAAACATCGGGCAGCACAGTATGCTCATCCAAAGTATAATATTTGCAAACTTCGTAATGACGTGATAAATAAAAGCTTGGTGGATTATTTTCAGCGCCATCAACCACTCCCTGTTGCAGGGAGGTATACAATTCACCCCATGAAATTGGAGTAGCAGAACCTCCTAGGCTGTTGACCATATTCATGGCAGATACACTTTCCATGACCCTGATTTTAAGACCGTTTAAATCTTCAGGGGAATGAATGGGTTTTTCCTTGCTATAAAAACTTCTGCTTCCAGCATCGTAATATGCCAGTCCTTTTAACCAGTATTTTTCGCCATCATCTAACAATTTCTGTCCAATGGGCCCGTCCAATACCTTAAATGAATGAGCACGGTCTCTGAATAAAAAAGGCAAGCCAAAAATTTTCATTTTAGGCGCAAAATTTTCCATCACACCTGCCGATACCTTGGTCATATCCAAACTTCCAATTTGTAATAATTCCAAACATTCTCTTTCGGTTCCCAATTGTTGACTGGGATAAATTTTCAAAGTCATATTACCCCCTGAAATCGCCTCTAAATCTTCACCCATTTTAACCATGGCTTTATGAACGGAATGATTGACGTCAAGACCATGTGCCAATCTTAAGGTTCTCTTTTTAGTTGTTTGATCACAACTCACCAAGCAGCATAAAATAATAAATGACGATATAAAATAATTTAATCTTTTCACTTTCTAACTGAATTGATGATTTCTAATGTAGATTTTACAGCTTGTTCTAATTTGTCAAAATCCTGATTTGCCAATACTTCTTTTGAAATTAATTTAGAACCCATTCCTACACAGGTCACTCCGGCGTCGAACCAGGCTTCTAAATTTTCTTTATTAGGAGAAACACCTCCTGTGGGCATCAGACTAGTCCATGGTTGAGGCCCTTTGATTCCTTTTACAAACTGAGGTCCGTAAATATCTCCAGGGAATAATTTGACAATTTCACATCCCAATTCTTCGGCTCTGGCAATTTCGGTCAAAGTGCCACATCCGGGCGACCATAAAACTTTTCGTCGATTACATATAATTGCTATATCTTCTCTTAATACCGGAGTTACAACAAAATTAGCTCCCAACTGCATATACAAAGAGGCTGAAGCCGCATCAGTAACCGATCCCACACCCAATATCATACCAGGTAATTCAGCCAAAGCATATTTGTTCAATTCACCAAATACTTCAAAAGCGAAATCTCCTCTGCTGGTGAATTCTAATAACCTTGCACCACCGTCATAACAGGCTTTTAAAACTTTTTTACTCAATTCAATATCTGTATTGAAAAACAACGGAACCAAACCGGTATCTTTCATAACAGATGCTACTTTTAATCTTGAATATTGTGCCATAATCCTTTCCTTAATACCTCCCAAAGGGAAGGTTTTTTATATATATTTATTTTGCTTTGTTCCTTAATAAGACTTTGTATTACAAGGTATCTATCGGGCTACGCGTCCAGAGGCATCGCCACCCATTAATTTTTCTACTTCTGAAACGGTCACCAAATTGGCATCTCCTTTGATCGTGTGTTTTAAGCAAGAAGCTGCAACTGCAAAATTCAAAGCATTTTGATCATCTTCAGGATAAATTTTTAATCCGTAAATCAATCCCCCCATAAAGGAATCTCCGCCACCAACACGATCGACAATATCGGTAATCTGATATTGAGGTGATTGATACATTTTTATTCCGTCATATAATACGCCTGCCCATGTATTGTGTGAGGCACTGATAGAACCTCTCAAGGTGGTTATCACTTTTTTAGCTCTTGGAAATTTTTCCATCATTTGCTGACAAACTGATAAAAAGGCTTCGGCTTTTACCTCATGTCCTTGTTTAGTAATATCCAGTCCCACAGGTTTGATACCAAAGTGTTTTTCAGCATCTTCTTCATTGCCCAAAATGACATCACAATATGAGGTCAATTCAGTCATGATGGCTTCGGGTTCAACCCCATATTTCCATAATTTGGCTCTATAATTTAAATCGGTTGAAATGGTAATTCCCAATTTACTCGCTACTTTAACAGCTTCCAAACAAGTGTCGGCGGCACTTTGCGAAATGGCAGGAGTGATGCCTGTCCAATGAAACCAATCAGCACCTTCAAATACTTTTTCCCAAACAATCATACCGGGTTGAATCTCACTCACCGCAGAATTCGACCTGTCATAAACTACTTTTGAACCTCTTGAAACCGCTCCGGTTTCTAAAAAATAGATACCCAATCGATCTCCGCCTGTAATGATATTTTCGGTATTTACGCCTCTTTT
>JAUXGV010000223.1 GCA_030621915.1 Flavobacteriaceae bacterium | reverse complement strand
TGAATATAATGATAAACACGATTCGGTCGCCAGGCTTCCTGCTTGACGCCATCAGCTTCTGTTTCAATTTTTCTCAAACCAGATAGAAAACATGCATCACTCACCAAATCACTTCCTTTTGCATGATCTATATGTCTGTCTTCAATAGAGTTACACAATATAATTTCTGGCTTATACTTTCTGATCATCTTTATAACTTCCAGTTGATGTGATTTATCATTTTTGAAAAAGCCATCAGAAAAACCTAAATTTTCTCTTATTTTTACTCCTAAAATTTTCGCCGCCATGGCGGCTTCATTATCTCTAATTTCTGCAGAGCCTCGAGTGCCTAATTCACCTCTGGTTAAATCTAAAATTCCTACTTCTTTACCCAATGAAATTTCTTTGGCAACGGTTCCACCACAACCTAATTCAACATCATCCGGATGAGACCCAATAGCTAAAATATCCAGTTTTATCATTTTATTTGATTTTGTATGGCTTGAACCAAATCTTGAATAATATCCTCTTTATTCTCTATACCTACAGAAAACCTCAATAAATTATTGGATATTCCCTGCTTTTTCTTTTCTTCTTCGGTTAATGATGTGTGTGAAGTTAAAGTTGGCATCAATATAGTGGATTCTACTCCGGCCAAACTCATAGATGGTTTGATCATTTTTAATGATTTTTGAAACTCTTTAACATTAAATTGATCTTTTAATTCAAAGGATAACATGCCTCCAAACCCATTCATTTGTCTTTTGGCAATATTATGATTTGGATGACTAGTCAATCCAGGGTAATAAACCTTAACAATGTCTTTATGGTTTTCTAAAAATTGAGCTATATATTGAGCATTTTCATTGTGTTTTTCAACTCTTACTCCTAAAGTTTTTATGCTTCTTTCTAACAAATAACACATAAAATCACTGATATTTCCACCAAGGTTTTTCCCTTTGTTAGATATCTCTTGGATATGATCTCTACTTCCCACAACCGCTCCTGCCAGCATATCACTATGACCTCCCAAATATTTTGTAGCACTGTGAATTGATATATCAATACCAAAATCCAATGGTGTTTGATTAATCGGAGAGGCAAAAGTATTGTCAATCATTGAAATCAAATTCTTTCTCTTCGCCAGTTTAGCAATTGATTCAATATCCATTATAGTCAATAATGGGTTCGAAGGAGTTTCTATATAGATAACTTTTGTGTTATCTGTAATCTTTTCCTCAAAATCACTTGCTTGAATTCCGTCAGTAAATGAATAATCGATTCCAAATTTTTCCAATTCTTCATTGGCAAAACGGAATGTGCCTCCATAAATTTCATTTTGAAAAACCACATGATCACCCGGTTCCAAAAAAGCCAATAAAGAGGTGCTAATTGCTGCCATACCTGATGCAAAAGGTAATCCCGCCTCAGCATGCTCTAAAGCTGCAATTTTTATCCCTATAGCTTCCTGATTCGGCGTATTAAACATTCGAGGGTAACGCATGGAGTCAACATCTAAAAATGGATAAGAACTCGCCATAAATATAGGAGAAACAGCGCCTCCAAATTGCGTATCCTTTATTTCACCATCATGTATACAAATAGTATGCTTTCCTTTATGAGTCATTGAATATGAGTATTAGGATTTGGTTCAATATTTAAATTAACAGAATTTAGATTCTTAAACATAAAAAATTAGTCGATAATTGTCTCAAATATACATCAATTGATTCAATTTTTAAAAACCAACTGAAGTGTCATCTCCTCTTGGATCCGCACCTCCTTCAAGATTACCATTAGGTAAAACCAGTATGGCATCTACTTTTCCAATAATTTTGGAATTCCCTTTTCGAATATGATATCCTTTCTTTCTTAGGTCTGTAAAATTAACTGTGTCGAATATATTTTCAAATAAAATCACATCCGGTAACCATTGATGATGAAACCTTGGTTGCGCAACAGATTCCTGCATACCCATTTTAAACTCAATAACATTTAAAATATTTTGTAATACTGAAGTTATTATAGTTGATCCACCTGGTGATCCTAAAACCATTTTCAATTCACCATTTTGCTCAACAATTGTAGGTGTCATGGAGCTTAACATTCTCTTTTCAGGTTCAATAGAATTTGCTTCTGCACCTATCAAACCGTACATATTTGGCACCCCTACTTTTACACTGAGATCATCCATTTCATTATTTAGAAAAAACCCGGCTTCCTCAATATATACCTTTGAACCATAGCCTGAGTTTAATGTATTAGTGACTGAAATAGCATTTCCAAATTGATCAATAATGGAATAATGGGTAGTTTGATCACTTTCAATTATTTCAATATTTCCATGCGATACATCTACAGATTTTGTGGCAAGATCCCATGAAAAATCTTCCATTCTTTTATTATTATAAGCGGTAGACGATAAAATATCCAAGGGAACATTATTAAATTCAGGATCTCCCAAATAGTAGGCTCTATCTGCATAAACTCTCCTTTCTACTTCTGTTAATAGTTGAATATATTCCAGTGAATTATGATTGAATTTTCCAATGTCATAAGGCTCAATACTCTTTAGCATTTGTGTAAGACTTATCCCTCCGCTAGAGGGTAAAGACATTGAAATAATACGAATATCCTTATAACCTGAAGTAATAGGTTTCCGCCATTTTGCTTCATATTTTAATAGATCTTTCTTTGTAATTATTCCTCCTAATTTTTGTACATAGTCAACCAATAAATCAGCAGTCTTACCCTTATAAAATTCATCTCTACCATTGTCTCTAATTCTTTCCAAAGTTACTGCAAGATTGGGGTACTTTATGGTATCTCCTTCTTTCCATTCCCTATCCAACATAATTGTTCTCTTGTTGGCCTTTTTAAATAATTCTCCACTACCATTTAATCTTTGAGCTTGTTTTTTAGTAACAATTACACCTTTCTTAGCCAAATCTATAGATGGTTGAATAAGTTCTGAAAATGGCATGCTACCCTGTTGCTCATGAATTTTAAATAAACCCGCAATGGTTCCCGGAACTCCAACTGCCATGGCTCCCAAAGTACTTTTTCCAGGTATAACTTCACCATTCTCATCCAAATACATATCTCTTGTTGCTGCTATTGGAGCTTTCTCCCTATAATCAAAAGATCCAATTTCCCCATTATTTTTTCGATAAACGGTAAATCCGCCACCTCCAATATTTCCAGCAACCGGATATGCTACCACTAAAGCCAAATCAGTAGCTATCATAGCATCAAAGGCATTTCCTCCTTGTTTTAAAATTGAAACACCAATTTCCGATGCCTCTACTCTAGCACTTACAATCATGGCCTTTTCAGTAATTAAGCCAGTATTGATTTCTTGTTGTTTAGACCCCTTACATGAAACAACAAGGATTGCAAAGGCAAAAAATACTATTATTCTATTCATTCTTAAATACTATTTAGTTAGGCAAATTTAATATTCATTTCATGTAGTGTCAAATTGGAAAAGTCAATTAATTCATTAAAAAATACGGTAAAATCATTTTCAAACTCCTCATAATTGTTCTTTAAATCTTCAATTGCCAAATTCATTTGCCCTTTTTCTTTTGTTCTTCTATTCATTCCAACCAATACATTTTCAATACCTTCAAGACTGGCATAGTTGGTAATCCAATCTTGTTTGATCATATAAGGCATCATAAATCGAATTTTTTCAGGTAGCAAATCATAATTGTCTTCCAAACAATCATAAAAGGAATGCGTAAATTTTTGTAAAGGAATATCAGCATATGTATTCCAATTCTTAGCTAAATAATGATCGTATAAAATATCTATTATTATTCCTTTAAAATGACCATACCTTTTGTTTAATCTTTTTTTACTTTGTTTTACAATTTCATTATTATCTGTAAACCAATCTATTTGCCTATGTAATAATATGCCCTTTTGAATTGTTATGGGATACAATTGATACTTATTCCCTTTGATACTATCTGCAATAAAATTTCCTATTTTAATAGAATCATCATTACCCGATAGAAAAAGATGTGCCAAATAATT
>JAUXGV010000177.1 GCA_030621915.1 Flavobacteriaceae bacterium | reverse complement strand
ACTTCTATGGGGAAATCAGAACTTGCACCAATTGGTGAATTCGGATTATTGACTATACAACCAGTTGTTATGCCATTTTTCACACATTTTTTTAAACCTTCTAACACAAATGGTGTAGTTCCACTTGCTGAAATTCCTAATACAATATCCTTTTTCGAAATAGCAAATTCTTGAAGTTTTTCCCACCCCTCTAGGGTGTCATCTTCCATTTCTTCAGGTGCTTCAACCAAACGATCTACTCCTCCAGCCAAAACAACATTTACAATACCATCTTCAATTCCATAGGTATTAGGTAACTCTATCATATCGAGAACAGAAAGTCTTCCTCCACTCCCAGCACCTAAATAAAATAATCTTCCTCCGGATTTTAATTTTGCCACCGCATTGGTTAAAAATGCATTAATATTAGGCAAAACTTTCTCAATAGCCAAGGCAACCGTACTATCCTCAGCATTTATTTTTTTTGTAATTTCTTCTATCGACAACTTCTCAAGATGTCTATGTTTGGATGATTGTTCAGTAATTCTATTCATTTCGAAAATAATGATTTTATTAATTAGTTGAAAAAGCAATATGCTAAATATAATTTTGCGTTTTTTTGCGTTTAAAAAAACAAATATACACGCATAATACTTGATACGCAAATTTTTATTTTTTTAATTTAAATATATTTGCGTAATATTATACCCGTTGTGCATTTTGATAATACTAATTTTTAAATATTATATTTATTTATGTTAAAAGAAGAGCGTATAAGAATTATTATGAGAGAAATAAACCTCCGCAATAAAGTTCTATCAACTGATTTAGCAATAATTTTAAATGTATCTGATGATACTGTTCGTCGTGACTTGAAATTTCTTGCAGATAACGGAGATATTTTAAAAGTACATGGAGGAGCCATCAGCAAATCGTTTATCCCTTCGTTTTATAGTAATGACAACGTTTATGCCAAGGACTTTAAAAAGGAGATTGCTTCGAAAACACTCAAATTATTCAAAAATGACATGGTAGTACTAACTGAAGGGGGGACGACTATTATTGAATTGGCAAAAATGATTCCTGATAATCTTAGAATGACTTTTTTCACGATTAGCCCACGAGTTGCAATTACATTGTCTGAACATAGCAATCTTAATGTGATAACAATTGGAGGCAAGCTAAACAAAAATGCAAATATTCATGTCGGCGCAGGCGTAGTAAACGAATTAATTGATTTAAAAGTTGATTTATGCTTATTGGGTGTCAATGCACTTTCTATAGAAGATGGGCTAACTGATATCGATTGGGACGTGGTTCAGGTACAAAAAACCCTAATCCGCTGCTCAAAAAAAGTGGCAGTTTTAAGCATTTCTGAAAAACTAAATACGGTTCAACGGATTAAAATATGTGACATAAATAAATTAGATTATCTAATCACCGAACTTTCACCTCAAAGCCCCTTCTTATTCCAATACCAGAAAAAAATGGTTAATTTAATGTGATAAATTAGGTTAAAAATCACTAACTATTTTTGACCACCTTACTTATTTTTATTATAAATGTAGGATTGACATACATTTTAAGTACTGTAAGATAGATAACTTCATCCTCTGTACATTACAGATACTCTTTAAAGTCAGCTAATTCATTCTGAGAATATAATTTGTTATTTTTATTCTCATCATTCAGTAAATCATGGGTAATATAATTTGTCTTTCTTAACTAGTAATTTATAAGGTTCTGCCACGAATTTAATGGAATGATATTTTTAAAATTCAGTCGTCATCCTGAAAGGAAGAGGAATCAATGACGAAGAATCTCATAAACACATATAATGAAATATCTTGGTGCTCTGCCGAAAAGACATCTCATTAAAATAACCTTAGATCCATTTTCATAAAGTTTCTTGTCTATGACTTCTCTGGTGCCCTCTCCCTTTACACAAGTAGAACATAAAACGCCTCAAAAATACAGTTCCCCTTCGAACTTTTAAATGAATTGAATCAATAAAAACTGCTAAATAATGAGCCTCCAATGGTCTTTGTCGCCATGATTACATCTGATTATAAAAAGTTGATATGGCATTTTTGGAATAGTATTTACCATATATTTTCTTCATTACACTTCCTATTTGAGAAGCGGTTAACTCATTTCCGCAAAGTTCAAAAGATAAATCTTCTAATTGTTGTTTTTGATCTCTAATTAAAGCCAATACCATAGGCTGAAAAAGACCCAATCTGCCTTTTGGAATACAAAGCTCAATCTGTTTACCCATCCGTACTGCAAAAGCTTTTCGGTATCCATTGCCTTTGTTTGATCTGGATTTATTTAAATAATTTGTGCGTTCCGAATGCATTAAACCATTCAAAGTCATTTCTAAAACTCGTGGGAGTCCGTTTTCTTTTTCTAGTAATTTGATTAAATTCGCTTGTAATTGTACTGTTGTTAATTCAATCATCTCTCTTTTTATTTAAAGTTGTTTCCAACTTCAAATTTAATTTTTGAGATGATTGTTTTAAATAGTCAGTCACACTTTTTTAGACAGTATCATAAAAGTATTCTTATCTGAAAATTATTCTATAAATTTACCATCTGTCTATTCTTAAAATAGGCAAGCTTGTTTGATAAAATGAAATGGTACTACCATGAACCTGCCGGCCGGTCAGTCGGGTATAATGGGGAAAGAATAAATTTTTTTTATAAAAGAGATCTGTATTCTTACTATTCTTGTTTGAAACAAAGAATATTATGGTGAAGTAGGTTGGGCGCAGTGATAATGAATGGAATGCCGGAATTGCGTTTAACGAAGAGCAACAAAGGTAAAAATAGCATGTAGGCATGAGAATGAATGGTGCGTAGCAATCACCTTGGCCAGCGAAGATTTTGTTATTTCTTTTTTTATCCAAAAAAAGAATAGAAATCAAGAATCAGCGATGTTCCATTAAAATAACAGAAGAACCAATGAAATTTACAAAAACCAATATAATTAAGGCATTTATATTTATTATTTTTATCTTGTTTGCCATTGTCCAATTGAATGATCCTGACCCGATTCATTGGTTTACAATTTATGCATTGGTGGGCATACTTTCCCTGGTTTCGATTTATAAACAAATCCCCAAAATATTAATCTATATATTATCAATATTCTTGTTAATTTATGCAGGATATCATTTTCTCCATTTTTTGAATTTTCTACAAATAGAAGACAAACAAGAACTGTTCGGCGAAATGGTTTATGAAAAGCCTTATTTGGAAGGTACACGCGAATTTTTAGGTCTAATATTAGCAGCTGCTGCATTAATATTTCTGCTTAAAAAAACAAAATAGAAAGCAGATTATTCAGTATCTTCGAAGGCAATAAAAACACGATATAGAAATGAGCACAGTTCAGCATCAGGAAAAATTTGCACAGCTTGTCAAAACAAAGCTCTCAAAGAAGGAACTACATTGGCTCGATCAAAAAACAACCATTTTATTAGCCGTTGATACCTTTCAAAAATTTCCTATTTTTTTCAGTTTGACATCTCGATTTATATCCAATGAAATTCCTAAATGGGAATCAAATGAACTCAATGAAATGGAAATTATTTATCCAGGATTCTCAAAGTCAACATGGACAAAACAAGATATGGTTCGAGTTATATTAATGATTTCTTTGAATCCCACTAAAAATAAACAAATCCTTGAGTCCTTTTTTGAAACGGCTGAAATGCTGGAATTAGTTTCTTTTTTCAAGGGGTTATTTCTTTTGGAAAATGCCAATGACTTTACAAGTAGTGTTGAAGAAGGAATCAGAACCAATATGGTAAACGTTTTCGATTCTTTTACAGCTGGTAATCCTTATGCACAAAAATATTTAGAAGAATGGGCTTGGAATCAAATGGTTTTAAAAGCTTTGTTCTTAGATCGTCCCTTGTTCACAATCCATGATATTGATAAAGGAAAAAATAAAAATTTAGCTGACATTCTACAGGATTATATAAGGGAACGGTGGTCTGCTTTCAGACCTGTATCACCAGAAATCTGGAGAATGATTCAAGGCAATCTTCGAGAAGATATTATAGGCTTATTAGAAGAAAGGGAAATTAAAGGGTTTGAAAAAGCTGCCATTGAATTTGTATTGAATAACAATGATCATAATGAAGAATTCTGGAATGAAATTGGAAAACAAAATTTAAATAAATAAACTATGCAATTTATTGACCCACACATACATATGGTTTCGAGAACTACCAACGATTATGAAGCCATGAGAGAAGCAGGAATCGTTGCTATCATTGAACCCGCATTTTGGCTTGGACAGGCCCGGACAAATGTTGGTTCGTTTAAAGATTATTTCAGTTCACTGGTGGGATGGGAAAGATTTAGAGCTTCACAATTTGGAATCAAGCATTATTGCACCATCGGATTAAATTCTAAGGAGGCCAACAATGCACCTGTAGCAGAACAAGTAATGGAAATTCTCCCTCAATTTTTAGCCAAAGAAGGTGTTGTTGCCGTTGGAGAAATAGGTTATGACGACCAATCAGATGTAGAAGATAAATATTTCAGATTACAATTGGAATTGGCTAAGGATTTTGATTTACCTGTGATGGTTCATACTCCACATCGTGACAAAAAAAATGGAACCATCAGAAGTATGGATGTAATAGAGGAACATGGAATTCCACCTCATATGGTTGTAATTGATCACAATAATGAAGAGACCGTTAAGTCAGTTTTAGATAGAGGGTATTGGGCAGGGTTTACCATATATCCCAAAACTAAAATGAGTAAGGAACGAATGGTAGCCGTAGTTAAAAAATATGGTTCAGAAAGGATTATTGTCGATAGCTCTGCTGATTGGGGTGTAAGTGACCCATTGTCAGTTCCTAAAACGGCGGCTTTGATGGAAAAAGAAGGTGTATCAAAAGAAGACATCCATTTGACCTGTTATCAGAATGCACTTTCAGTTTATGGTCAAAGTGGTCAGTTTAATGAAAATGACTGGAAACAAGATCTTCTTGTTGATAGATCTGACCGCCATGAAGGAAATACAATATTAAGAGGCCAAACTCCTGAACAAAGAAGCTTCAAGAATAAAATTTAAATAAAGTCATGAAGTTGTTTTCGGTTTTACAAATCATGCGTCCTGCTAATATTATCACAGCTATTGCAGATATTGTTGCCGGAATTGCCATTTCGGGATTCTTAATTCCTGAATTATTGAGTGAGGCATTGATCATTCAAATTACATTATTGATTATTTCAACTATGGGCCTTTATAGCGGAGGAATTGTATTCAATGATATTTTTGATCTAAAACAAGATCAATTAAATCGGCCTGAAAGAGTCATACCAAGTGGAAAATTACGTTTAAAGGAAGCTAAAATTCTTGGAATTTCACTTTTTATCATAGGAATTTCTTCAGCATTTCTTGTTTCATATTTTAGTGGCTTCATAGCCTTATCAATTACCTTCTTTGCTCTTTTATATGATAGATACGCCAAGCACGATAAAGTATTGGGACCCATAAATATGGGTGTTTGCAGGGGATTAAATCTAATATTAGGTATGAGCATCAATGCCTATTTGTTTCCAGAATATTATCTGATTGGTTTAATTCCAGTAGTTTTTATTTCAGCCATAACATTAACAGCTCAAAAAGAAACGAAAGGAAAAAATAAATTAGCCATAGCTATTGCTATTTTTATGGATCTTTCCATAGTTTTTAGTTTTGTTTTGATGTCCACATTTTTGAACCTATCAATTAAAAATACGGCTATTTTTATTGCAATTTGGTATTTGATGAACCTAATTGCCAAAGGAAAAGCTATCTTAAATAACAATCCCAAATTAATTCAAAAAGCTGTCAAAATAGGAATCATATCTTTAATTCCTTTGAACGCTAGTTATGTTGCAGGATTTAGCTCTATATTTGCTGCTACAATAGTTATGTGTTTATTACCTATCTCCTTATATTTAGCAAAAAAGTTTCCTGTTACTTAGTGTGAAAAATG
>JAUXGV010000152.1 GCA_030621915.1 Flavobacteriaceae bacterium | reverse complement strand
GAAGTGGCAGGTTGGAAGAGTTTGCAATTGATGACAATGAAATTGAATATGAAAAAAAATACGGCCAAAAAGCAGATAAACTACATACAGCCTTGCACGAGGTAATTGGCCATGCCAGTGGTCAGTTAAATGAAGGTGTTGGAACCCCTAAAGAAAGCCTTAAAAATTATGCTTCAACCCTAGAAGAAGCACGTGCTGATTTGGTTGGATTATTTTATTTACCAGACGAAAAATTGGTTGAGATAGGCATTTCACCTGATGCTATGGGAATTGGAAAAGCAGCTTATGATGGTTATTTAAGAAATGGTCTATTGGTTCAATTGATTCGATTAAACTTAGGTGATGATATTGAAGAAGCGCATATGCGTAACCGCCAGTTAGTATCTGCTTGGGTTATGGAAAAGGGAGCCCTAGATAATGTTATTGAAAGAATTAATAAAAATAGAAAGACCTATTTCGTTATCAATGATTATGATAAATTAAGAGCTCTATTTGGAGACTTGTTAAGAGAGATTCAACGAATTAAATCAGAAGGGGATTTTGAAGCGGGTAAAGCACTGGTTGAAAATTACGGTGTAAAAGTTAATCAAGAAATACATAAGGAAGTATTAGAAAGAAATAGCAAATTTAAATCTGCTCCCTATAGTGGATTTATAAATCCGGTTTTGATACTGGTTGAAGATAATGCTGGTAATATAAATGATATACAAATTACTTATGCCGGATCATTCGCAGATCAAATGTTAGATTATGCTAAATTATACACTACTTTACCTGACAAAAACTAAAATGATCTAATAATCAATATTAAATTTAGTTATCTGTATGCTATATAATGATGACCTAGATTTACAAAAAAAATGACAGGAGTTGTAACAAAATCAACAGGTAGTTGGTACACCGTTAGAGATGAAAAAGGCCAAAAATTCCAATGTAGAATAAGAGGTAAATTTCGCATGAAGGGTATTAAAAGCACCAATCCTGTAACAGTTGGGGATCATGTTGATTTTGAATTAGAAAAGGACTTAAATACAGGAATCATCGCTAATATCCACAATAGGAAAAATTACATCATACGTAAATCTGTTAATCTATCTAAACAAACCCATATTATTGCGGCTAATATTGATCAGGCTTTTTTATTTGTTACTTTGGAGAACCCCACAACCTTCCCTTCGTTTATTGACCGTTTTTTAGCAACTACAGAAGCTTATGGAATTGAATCGATTCTTTTATTTAATAAAATAGATTTATATGGTGAAAAATTGATTTCTAAAAAAAATAATCTTCAAAAAATATATTCCGATATTGGATATCAATGTATTGATTTATCTGTAAGCGATCAAATCAACACGAATGAAGTTGAAAAATTAATGAAAAATAAAGTAAATATGTTTTCTGGCCACTCAGGAGTTGGAAAAACTTCTTTGATCAACCTAATAGATTCCAATTTAAAGTTAAAAATTGCCGAAATATCATCACAACATAAACAAGGTCAGCATACTACAACTTTTGCGGAAATGTTTGCACTGCCATTTGGAGGTTATATTATTGATACACCTGGAATTAAAGGGTTTGGGGTTGTAAGCTTTGAAAAAAATGAAATAGGTGATTTTTTTAAAGAGTTCTTTGCCTTAAAACATCATTGCAAGTTTAACAATTGCCTTCATGTTAATGAACCTAAATGTGCAGTAAAAAAAGCTTTAGAAAATGGAGAAGTTGCTCTTTCAAGATATAGTAGCTATTTGCAACTTTTACAAGGAGAAAGTGAAAACTTCAGAGTCAATTCCTTCGAATGATTGTCCAATTAAATTATTTTAGCATACTTATTCAGAATAATTTTATATTAAATAAATAATTGGTTTATATTGGAATAAATTGTTTCTAAATGGAATTATTTTCTTTAATCTGAAATGTATATTCTCTCACTGTACATTTTTTATAAAATGTTTAAATGATAGCAGTTATTCAAAGAGTCACAAATTCTTCTGTAAAAGTTAAAGAAGAAATTGTAAGTAGCATTTCCCAAGGACTTCTTATTTTTTTAGGCATCTCAAATGAAGATACCAAAGAAGATATTATTTGGTTATCAAAAAAGATAGCCAATCTTAGAATATTTAATGATCTGAATGGTGTAATGAATAAGTCTGTTATTGATATCAATGGAGAAGCTATTGTTGTAAGTCAGTTTACTTTACTGGCAAGCACTAAAAAAGGAAACAGGCCATCATATATCAAAGCGGCAAAGCCAAATATTGCTATTCCTATCTATAAAGAATTTATCATTCAGTTTGAAATCGAGATCAATAAAAGTGTTGGGTCTGGAATTTTTGGTGCTGATATGAAAATTGAACTTTTAAATGATGGACCGGTTACCATTATTATCGATACAAAAAACAAAAATTAATATTTTCCAAGTATTAACAGTTACAATCCTTATCACAGTCTTTACTTTTGTTCGCTGATTTAAAGAAATACTTTCTTATCAAAAAGAAAATGGCCAAGGCCAACGCGATATATACTAAGACTTGCTGCATTTTTAATTTTAACTAAGCAATGAATAGGTTATAAATGATGATATATAGGCCAATAAGCCCATTCCAAATAATTGCAATAATGGCCATTTCCAGCTATTTGTTTCTCTTTTTACAATAGCCAAGGTACTTACACATTGCATGGCAAAGGCATAAAATACTAGAAGAGACATACCCACGGGGAAATTAAATAATTTTTCTTTAGTGTCTTCGTTAATCTCTGCAGCCATTCGTTGTTTAATAGTCGTATTATTTTCATCGTCATTACCAACGCTATAAATGGTTGCCAGAGTTCCAACAAAAACTTCTCTTGCGGCAAATGAAGCAATCAAGGCGATTCCAATTTTCCAATCATAACCCAGTGGTTTTATAACGGGTTCAATTGATTTTCCCATAATTCCTATATAAGAATTCTCTAATTTATAAGAAGCCAGTTGCTCATCATATTCTTCTTCATTTAATTCTGACACGTCATTCTGTTCATTAAAATTTATTTCAGAATTGTCAAATTTCTCAGGCCCATTTGAAGCTAAAAACCATAAAATAATTGATATGGCTAAAATAATTTTACCTGCTCCAAAAACAAACGCCTTCGTTTTCTCTATAACTGTAATTAAGACATTCTTTAAGGAAGGTAATTTATAATTGGGCATTTCAACGATAAAAAAACTTTTGCTTTTAGATCCTATGACCTTATGAAGGATATAACCCGAAATTATAGCTGTTGCAAAACCTAAAATATATAGACCTAAAAGTGTCAGTCCTTGCAAACTAAAAATTCCCAGTACTCTTTGAGAAGGTATAATCAAAGCTATAATTATGGCATAAACTGGTAATCGGGCGGAACAAGTTGTAAAAGGTGTCACTAAAATTGTAATCAACCTTTCCTTCCAACCGCTTATGTTCCTAGCGGCCATAATCGCCGGAATAGCACATGCCGTACCCGAAATCAAAGGCACTACACTCTTTCCATTCATTCCAAATCGACGCATTATTTTGTCCATTAAAAAAACAACGCGGCTCATGTATCCGGTTTCTTCAAGTATGGCTACAAATAAAAATAATATGGCAATTTGAGGTATGAAAATAACAATCCCTCCAACTCCAGGTATAATACCTTCTGATATCAAATCAGTTAGTTTACCTTGCGGCATAACCTCTTTAGTTAATACACTTAGTTTGGCAAAAAATTCATCGATATAATCCATGGGTATACTTGCCCAATCAAATATTGATTGAAAAATAATCAATAAAATCATGGCAAAAATCACGTATCCAAAAATTTTATGTGTTAAAATTTTATCTAATTTACTCCGTAAATCGGTTGCTTTACTTTGATCTTTTTTATAGGTTTTTTTTAATATCGCATTTATCTGTTGATATCTATAAATGGTTTCCTTATGTTGATATTTTTTTAACTTTTCATGATCCTTTCTAAACTCGCTGATAGCTTTTTTTTGTTCCTTGCTAAAATCATCAATAACTACTTCTTGTGTTATGGACAACCAAGACTTATATAAAGGATAATCAATAAAGGCACTCTTAATTTCATTAAAAAATTCCGAATCAATTTTATTTGCAAAATCCAACAATGAATTGGTGCTTAATTTTTTATAATTGCAAATTTCTTTTTTAAGGTTTTCAATACCTTGATTTTTTCTAGCACTTGTTAATACAACTTGAGTATCTAATTCTATTTTTAATTGATCTATATCAATAAAAATTCCTCTCTTCTTCATTTCATCTACCATATTAATGACCAAAATGGTAGGAATATTTAAATCTTTAATCTGAGAAAACAATAATAAATTACGCTTGATATTTTCAATATCGGCTACAACTACAATTACATCAGGAAAATCCGCGTCTTTTGTATTAATAAGTGTTCGAATCACAATATTTTCATCCAAGGAATTGGCATTGATACTATAAGTTCCTGGTAAATCGATGATGGATGCTTTTTGATTTTTCGAAAGTTGGGCAACTCCCTCTTTCTTTTCCACAGTAATTCCCGGATAATTTCCAACTTTTTGATTTAATCCGGTAAGTTGATTAAATATTGATGTCTTACCTGTATTTGGATTACCAACTAAAGCCACCTTTATTGCTTTATCATTCATTGGTATTATTTTATGGTAATCAATATTTGAGCTGCAGTTTCTTTTCTAATGGCTAAATGACTTCCATTTACTCGAATATATAATGGATCATGTAAGGGAGCTATTTGTATTAATTCAACATCTTCGCCTGGTAAACAACCCATTTCCAGTAGTGCTAAAGGAATACTTTCAAGAGATATCTCCTTAATAACGCCCCTTCCACCAACTTCCAAGCTTGCAATTGTTGAGTTCAATTCTTATTTAGATTTATTATAAATACTCTGCGAATGTACATAAAATTAAATTGAATTATATGACAAATGTCAATTTACGATCCAATTTATTCTTCATTCTTCAAAATTTCAATATCCTTATAAATCCTTGGTATTTCATTTTTATCTGTACCATCATAAAAGCCTCTGATTTGCCCTTTTTTATCTATTAAAACAAATTGTTCTGTATGAATAAAATCTTGATCTCCTCCATCACCTTCATCCAAAACGGCAAAATAAGATTTACGGGCCAAATTATAAATTTGTTTTTTATCACCCGTTGTAATTTCCCATTTACCATCAATGGCACCTTTATTATCAGCATATGTTCTTAAAACTGAAACACTATCAATTACAGGTGTTACTGAGTGAGATAAAAACTTTATCTCATTGTCATTTTTATAGGTCTCTTGTAACTCGGCAATATTCAATGCCATAATAGGGCAAATTGTTTGACATCTGGTAAAGAAAAAATCCGCAATATATATTTTATCCTTAAAATCATCCTGAGAAATATGATTTCCATTCTGATTCACCAAGTTAAAATTTCCAACTTTATGATCTTTATTGATATGTCGTACTTCATCATCTACCAATCTGGGATTTACATCAACCGGATTAAAAACAGGCAATTCACTCTTGGGCTTGGCCAAAAAATAAATAACCGGAAATACAATTAGGGTAAAAAAGAAAAGGAAAATTAAGGTTGATTTCGATTTTTTAAAAAATTCTATTAGATACATAGTGATTACTTTTGATGCTCTTATTAAAGGATTTCTGGAAAAAAATACAAATTTAATGTATATGATGATTTTCTTAGGCCATTTTTAATTTAATTGATGCAAAATTTACTAAATCAAAACAAACTCTTGCTCAATTATGCATATGATCTGTAAATTGGCAACTTTTAACAAAGAATTTAGTTTACCAAATTTTCTATTCACCATCATTAACCTTACATTTGCAGGATTTTAAAATTTAGAAACAAATTAATGGATACATATATAAAAATAATACAGTTTCTTTTAAGCCTTTCCTTGTTAATCATATTACATGAGTTGGGCCACTTTATTCCTGCCAAAATATTCAAAACCAAAGTCGAAAAATTTTATTTATTTTTTGATTATAAATTTTCCTTATTTAAAAAGAAAATTGGTGATACAACTTATGGAATTGGTTGGATCCCATTGGGAGGTTATGTGAAAATTGCTGGAATGATTGACGAGAGCATGGACAAGGAGCAGATGGCTAAACCTCCTCAACCTTGGGAATTTCGTTCGAAACCGGCTTGGCAACGACTCATCATCATGTTAGGAGGCGTGACTGTAAACTTTATCTTAGGAATTTTTATTTATATTATGATGTTTAGTGCCTGGGGTGAAAACTATGTAGGTATAGATGACGTAAAAAATGGATTTTCAGTTTCAAATGATTTTAAAAAGTTAGGTTTCGAGGATGGAGATAAAATTTTAAATGTTAATGGAGAAGAACCACTTAATGTATTAGATATTAACAAGCATTTGTTTTTAAGGAATATAAAAAATATAGAAGTTCGACATCCTGAAGGAGCAAAAGAATCAATAAATATTCCTGAATCAATTGGCTTAACTATGTGGCAATCAGGTATTATGGAGCCGTTTAAACCTAGAAGATTGCATATCGTTTTGGACAGTATTTTACCGGATTCTCCAGCGCTGAAATCTGGATTTAAAAAAGGTGATAAAATTGTTGAAGTCAACAATCTATCTGTTGCCTATTGGGATGAATTTACAAAAGCTGTTCAGAACAACCCTGTGAATACCTCTATGGAAATAAAAGTGGAAAGAAATGGCATCATGGAAACCTTAAATGTTACGCCTGGAGCGGATCAAAATATTGGAGTTTCTTTACAGTCATTTACGGATGACGATATGATTGTAAATCATAAGGATTACTCTTTTGCCGAGAGTATTAGCTTGGGAACTTCAAAAGCATATTGGACGCTTAAAGATTACATGGGGCAGTTTAAATATGTTTTCACTAAAAAAGGTGCTACCAGCTTGGGAGGATTTATTACCATTGGCAATATTTTTCCATCAAAATGGAGCTGGCCTGCATTTTGGAGCATTACAGCATTATTATCGATTATGCTTGGGTTTATGAATTTATTACCCATACCCGCTTTGGATGGAGGTCATGTTGTATTCACTTTGTACGAAATGGTTACTGGAAGAAAGCCAAGTGATAAGTTTTTGGAATACGCACAAATAACGGGCTTTATAATTCTAATGGCTCTATTACTATTTGCCAATGGTAATGATATTTATAAGTGGCTAACGGGTCAATTATAATCTTAATTCACTTTTTATAATCAGATATATTTATTAATTCAGTTAATTACTTTCAAAATGAAATATTTATTTACTTCCTTTTTATTTATCCTAACCATCTCTTGCCAAAAAAATGATGGAGATAATGAACCTATTGATTATTCGGAACAAAATGAAATCGACATCATCAATTATATTGAAACTAATAATTTGGATGCAACAAGAAGCAATTCAGGACTTTATTATGTGATAC
>JAUXGV010000138.1 GCA_030621915.1 Flavobacteriaceae bacterium | reverse complement strand
GTAAGATTAGCTTATCAAGATATGATAAACCTTGTTTGAATTTGAAAGCGTAATGATTCTGGGTTCTAAAAAATGGATATTCCTTTTAAATTCTAATCGTTTGTTTTTTAATAATTTGTAGTTTAAAGTGAAGATGCTGTTATGTTCATGTAGAAAACACTTGAAATTAAAATCATAATAAATATTTAAGTAGGGTTCTTGATTAGTTTTATTCTTAAAATAAATTAATAGCTTTGCTTTTGAGGACTCTAAATTTTCAATGATTACCCATTCTGTAGTTGTATTTGGAAACTCAATATTTTTAGCGTATCCAGAAAAAGAAACAATACTTGCTATAATAGCAAGTCCGAAAATACACTTATGTATTTTTACATGTGTCATAAATATTTATTTTATAATTATTTATCTAATATTCTCGAATTCAATTTAATGATGACTTTTTTGATAATGTTCCTTGATCAAATCTTTTCCAAAATCTCCCTCAAAATCTCTCCAGACAGAATGGATATGATTGGCACCGTTTTGAATATTGTCAAATTCAATCAAAAAAGTTTTCCCCTGAATTCTATAGTAATGGGGGTTGCTTATAACAGTTGAACCCGCCCATCCAAATCTTATAGCATCCAATTCTTCTGATCTAAGATTATCCATTCTTTTATTGGCCAATTCAATCGGCATAGTTGATAAATATACATGAATCAATTCCATTAATAGTTTCTGTTGCTTCATGTTTAATTGTTCCATTTTTATTCCTACGGGAGCCAAAGGTTCAACCTTAGAAATATTAAAAGTAACAATATCATTTAGTGAAGTATTTTGAAAAATAGCAATTTCTTGTTGCTTTTTTGATAGATCATTGATTAAGCCGATGCCTAGATCTTCTTCATTGGCTAAGGTTCGTTCACCTTTTCTGCTTCCTGATTTAATAGTTGCCGGATTGGCTCCCATAAATCTTGGTGCAATAGAAACTTTATCATTTAATATAGAAAAATTTAAGGAAACGTGATGGCCTTCAAATGACCATGCCCATAAACTATCCTTTTCGGGATTGCCATAAATTGCGATGTGGTATTTTTCAGCATCTCTAAATTCTTTATTTCCTTCCAGTTCAGCAAGTACCCTTTCAAGATCAATAATTTTTAAGGTTTTATCATACCCCACTTTACTTAGGAAGCTTTTGAGCAATTTGAATGCCAAATCTTTTTGGCTTGTATTCAGCTCTTTAAGTCGAATTCCGGCTCTGTCGACCATCGTGCCTGGGAAAAAATGCCAATAATTTCTGGAAGGATCTTCAAAAGAAAGTTGTGTTATTTTCTTTTGTTTGTCGTCCAAAGAATTCAGAAATTGTATAATGGGATCATCATTAAAAAGCTGAAATGCAAATAAACCCGAAGTAAATATTATTAAAATAAATATTATAATTTTTTTCATCCTATTGATTGTTAAGTAGCTAACGAAGTTAGGGAATTATAGTTTGTAAATCAAAACCATTTTTTGTTATTGAACTTTGTTAGAATTTACACTCGGGTTAACTCGTCCATTAGTGCCCTACGTTGTGGATATTGTTTTCTAAATAATTCTATTAACTCATTTACTTTTTCTTTCCCGCCCAACTTTTTCATTCTACGTAAATACCTGCAAGCTGTTTGATAATGGTTTCGTCCAATAAATTTTTCAACGTAATTTATAATTCCTTCGCTATACAATTCAATTAACTCAAAAGAATAATCTTTTGATAAATACTGTTCATTTTGTTCGATATTTTCCATAGAAAGGTTTTGTTTGAGTATAAGAAATAACCTGTCCCACCATTCTTCTTTGATGTATATCTTTCGAATTAACTCTGTGTAAGTCCATCTATTTTTAGGAGTAATTTCTTTTATTATTTCTTCTAAAAATGGATGCCAATCTTTATCTTCAATATTATCTTTTAAAATTTGATAATAATCTTGTTCGGGATGAAAATTATCAATAAATAAGAATCTGGTATAAGTGATGATTTTAGACATATCATTTTTAGCTTGAGCAACTTTTAGCAACCAATTGTACCAAACTTTCACTAAACCAGGTTTATCTTTTTCATCACATTTAATCCCGTCCTGTGAAAGTTTAATTACTCTTTCAAAGTCTTTGTTTTTAAATGCTTTTTCTATCTCTTTTGTTCTGATTGATGAATTTGAAATGTGTTTATTGATATATTTCTCAACTTCTTTTTCATCTTTAAATTTTCTCAACAAATCTAATTTAAAGGATTGAGCTCGTTCTCGTTCGTATTCTCCGTTAATGGTATCCAAACATCTAAGTATTATATCAGCATCACTTTCTCTTTCAATTAACTCACAAGCAAGGTGTAACATTTCTAAATGCCAGTCCCAACCGTCAAATAATCGTTGATTAAAAGAAGAAATGCAGTATTCAAATATTTCATCTTTCAATATTTTAGGAAGTTTTTCTTGTGTTAATTTTGAAAGTAATTCCATAGCCGATTCAATAAAATAACCTAAATCACCGTTGCTATCGTCTCCATATTGAAACGCTTCTGTCATTTCTTCCAATAAAGCTGTACTTATGAAAAATACATTTTCAAAATTGTTATTGGCTAAATATTTATCAGCATTTTCTAAAAATGGTTCCGTGGTATTTACAACATACTTCATATCTGACCAACCAATCCAACCGTCTCTTCCTGCTGCTGTTTGTAAAATGGAATGAATTTGTTTTTGATAAAATTCTTTTGATTGGTTTTGACTTAAATGTCCAAAGGATGCTAAAAAGTAGTTTCTAAATTTCTTGTCTTTTTTGCTGTTTTCTTGTACAAAATCTATCAATTCGTTATGTGAAATAGCATTTAGTAATTCTTTTACTTGTTGAGAAACGGATTTTGTTTTTTTCTTTCTGGGTTTAGAAATACTCGGTTGATTTAGTTCTAATTCATCTTGTTGTAAATGAAAAATTACTGCAACTACGTGTTTACAAACTGGTCCCAAATCATAAGGGCAATCGCAATTATGTTCGGTAATGGTATTGTTACTAATCTCTAATTGAACAGTGTACTCTTCCGTACCCGAAACAATAGCTTCATATTCTCCAGTTGAAATTTCCGAAAAATCGGCTATTGCTCCCTCCTTAAAGTAGGACAATCCTCTTTTCAGAATTCTTTCATGAATAAGTTGTTCAAATTCGTTTAATGGTATTTTCATTTTTTATTCTGATTTTATCACTGGGTTTTTTTCTAAATCATAAATCATTTCTGATATTTCAATTCGAAACCAAAGTTTAAACATTTTGTAATTACGTTTTTGAGGCCAATCTTTTTTGTTTGCACACCACTCGTCTAATTCCATCATAAAAAACTTATCGAATTTTTTTCTAAGCCATTTTTCTACATCATCAATTTTGTCATCTACTAAATAAATATTGGTTTCTTTAATATCTTCTTCAAAATCCAATTCATCCTCAGGGTTTAAATTAAAGTACCAATCTACAAAGGGTTGTTGTGGTTTTAGAATAATTGCACTTCGGTTAATATAATTTTCTTCAAAATCATCTTCAGTAACTAACGTATCCATCATATTCGCCAAATAAATCTCCTTTTCTTGAGTTATAATACTGAGTATGGGGTCTTCTCCCGCTTTAACTTCCTTTAAGTCATAATTAACAATAAAATTTTCATACTCCCTGAAAGTAGAAATTTTATAATCAATCATTTTACGTAATAAAACAGTATCAACACCCTGTTCCTGTATTAATCCCGTTGCTTTTTCAAATTCTCCTTCGGGTAAAAGAATTTCCAAATTTCCAAAATTCCAAGCATTTATTGCAAATTCAAAAATATCTTCAATATATTCTGTATCTCTAAATTCATTAACAAACGGTGACATAAATTGTTCTAATAATTCAGAATATTTTACGCTTGTATTTGGAATTATTTTATTCCCAAATAAATTAATCACATTATCTTTCATCTTTACCATTTTTAAAAGGCATTAAACTTATCGCCCATAGCGTGTTTTAGATTCTATTTTTTTGTGGTGTCTAAGGCACGTTCTAAAACAATTAACTTTTGGTCTGTATGTGTTTTGAAATGCTCTACAGTTTCATCTGCAATAATTGTCTGCTAAAAAATATGGTTTGAAGCAAGTAAATTATTTTTCATTTGCAGTATTCTATCTTTTTACATAGGTTTCTATATGCCAAGGAAAAGATATCTCTTTTTCTTCGAGGTCAAATCCATTTTCAACGAATAGTGCTCTTACCGATGTTACCCGATGCACATAGGGCTTAAATGGATTTCCGGTCAATTTAATAAACAAGACCCCCAAACCCCTAATAATATCGGCAATAAAACCATCCATGGGGTAACTCAACGAAATGGAATGCATAGATTTTTTACAAGCTAAATTTATGATGGATTCAAAATCCGGATAACAACAAATTACTTTGTCCAATGTAACGTGATCCACTTTGGGTAATTCTTCAGCTTTGGCTGTAAAATCACCCATCGTAAATTGAGAGCTTTCTTTGAAGTTATTTTTTGCAGCATGTTCTTCTGCCAAGTTTATATAACCAGAAGAAGCGTCCACCCCAAAGGTTTGTTTTCCTCCATGTTTTAAAAACCACCATTGTATAGCACCAATACCACCACCAACATCAATAAGAGATTCTCTAGTTTTGGTTTTTTCTAATTGCCTTATGAGCCTTTTGGTAACCTTAGCGGGTCCATTTTTTAAATAGCGTTTATACTGCTTTTTGGCTGTTTTTGCATCAAAAAACAGGTCGGCACCACAACAATGTTCTTTTATATCTGTCATATGTATTTTAAGAATATAGAAGATAAAGATTTGGAAAATGCTTTTATTCTCATTTCCAACAAATATAATTAATCAATTAGAAATTTTACTTATGGATCAATTGGAAAACATAATATTATACATCATCTGTAAAATGTTTTCTGGATTTTTCAATATTAAATTTATCTCTATTATAATGTGATGATTTATTTCTTGCAATGGAAAGTGTTTTCCAATCATCATTTTTAATCATTTTAGCCAGATAAACCAACTGTCCAACATGATATGAATAGTGACATAACTGTCGATTGATAGCTTCTACAACCGTATGGCCCTCATTTCTAATATAGATTATTTTAGTAAGATCTTTTTCTTTCAAGGAGTTAATAGCTTCAAACAAACAGTTCCAACCTCTAGACCATGCAATTAACATTTCATTCTTAGATGTAAAAGGATTTTCAAATTCAGAATCTCTATTTCGCCATTTTTTTTCACCATCTTCATTCGTAAAATTGGTCCAACGTGACAACATATTACCTACCATATGATTAACAATGATAGCGATACTATTTGATTCATCATTAATTTGCCACTGGATATTGGAATCATTTAATTGATCAAATGTTTTTTCGCCTAAATTTTGATAATATTCAAATTGTCGCTTGACGCTATTTATATAATTATTTTCCACTTTTAGATGTAACAAATGTTATTGATGTTGTATTAACACAGTATCTTTTTCCAGTAGTTTCTTTGGGGCCATCATCAAAAATATGGCCTAAATGACCATTACATTTTGAACATGTTATTTCGGTTCTAATCATACCAAGCGAATTATCCGGAGTAAATTCTACGGTTCCTTCAATAGCATCATCGAATGAAGGCCATCCGCAGTTTGAATCATATTTGGAATCTGATTTAAAAAGCTGTGCATCACAAGCAGCACAATGATAAGTGCCTTTTTTAAAGTGTTTAGAATATCCATCAAAACTTGGTGAGTCTGTTCCTTTCTGACGTAAAACATGATATTGTTCATCAGTAAGAATTGCTTTCCATTCTTCTTCGGTTTTGATCACTTTTTTATCCATACTATTTTCTTCTTGAGCTTTGGCTGAATTGCTTAAAAATATAAGTGTTATCAATATAAAAACTAATTTTTTCATTGTATAAAGTCTATGATTCTTTGAATAATTCCTTTGTCCCTAAAAATTTTATGATGACCCAATCCATTCGTGATTAAGAGTTCGCCATTTTTTAGATTTTGACGAATAGAAATAGCACTACTTACAGGCACGAACCTGTCATCGCTATCATGAAGTACCAAAGTTGGAATATCTACATTTTTTGCAACCCATTGAGAAGTGTGATGTTTAACCTTTAATCCCAACTTATTATTGAAATAGGTTTCCAATTTAACAGCAATTTTTGGTTTGAGTTTTAATTTGTTGATAAATGTTTTTATGACTTCTGGAATTGAATTGTCCGTTCCTATAATTACCAATTTATTTATTTTTAGTCCTTCAGAAATTGAATTTAGCAATGACATCCCTCCGAAGGAATGGCCAATGGCAGCTTCAAATGGGCCATATTCTTTGTTGATTTGCTCAATGGTTTTTATATAATCAATCATTGTCGCCTTTTTACCGGGGGATAAGCCATGAGCAGGTGCATCAAAAGAAATCACCATCATTTTATTTTCCAATATTTTATCTGCCAATTGAAACAATTGTGTTCCTCTTCCAGACCATCCATGAACTAATAAAACTTTTCTCTTCGAATAGCCATATGAATAAACCATGACACTTTTATTTATGGATTCAATTTTAATTAGCTTGTTTTTGGCACTTTCCCGCATCATCAATTCCCTGTCAGGAACCTTGAAATTTAAGGGAGTCATGAATATTTTGGCTGCAAAAATGGTAGCAAGATTCGATGAAATTGATTGTAAGATTCTACCTGTTAAAACAATTGAATTTGGAACTTCCAACGAATTTATAATTTTGGATGATTTTTGACTGTTTTTCATATTTTACAAAGCTAACTAATTTTACTTCTTTATAAAATGTTAACGAATTGTTAATTTTATGATTTGAAAATATAAAAAAATTGTAAATTGCTATCCATATTTTCAAAGAACAAAAAATAATGCTGGAAAAAGGAAATAAGAAATTAATTAATAGTTGGGCATTTTATGATTGGGCAAATTCTGTGTATCCCTTGGTTATAAGTACAGCCGTTTTTCCAATCTATTATGACTCAGTAACAAAAACAGATAGTGGTTTAGTAACTTTTTTAGGCATGCAATTTGACAACACTGCTTTGTATAGTTATTCATTGTCATTTTCATTTTTATTGGTTGCATTGATTTCTCCTTTTCTTTCAGGTATTGCGGATTATGTAGGTAACAAGAAAAGCTACATGAAATTTTTTTGTTATTTGGGCTCCTTTTCTGTCATGGCATTGTTTTTTTTTGAAGGAGTTGAAACCTTATGGATTGGTATTATTTTTATGATATTGGCAAGTATTGGGTTTTGGGGTAGTATGGTTTTTTATAATGCCTATTTGCCCGAAATTGCCTATAATGATGAACAAGACAGTGTAAGTGCCAAAGGATTTATTTTTGGATATGCAGGATCAGTATTATTATTGATTTTTAATTTGAGCATGGTGATGAAACCAGAATGGTACGGAATCACTGATTCTTCATTAGCCCCAAGAATTTCCTTTTTGTTGGTCGGTATTTGGTGGATGGGTTTTGCTCAATATACTTTCAAATATTTACCTTTTAATGTTTATAATAAAAAACCAAAAAAGGATTATATTTTTAAAGGCTTTTTAGAATTAAAAAAGGTATTATTGGAATTGAGGGATTTACCTATTTTACTTAATTTTTTAATTTCCTTCTTTCTATATAGCGTAGGCGTTCAATCAATAATTTTATTGGCTACAATCTATGGAAAAACAGAAATTGGAATTCCTACCAGTAATTTAATTATGACTATAATAGGTATTCAGATAATGGGTATAATTGGGGCTCATTTTTTTTCAAAACTATCCAAAAAGAAAGGAAATATTACGGCCCTCAAAATAAGCATTATTGTATGGGCATTAGTTAGTTTGAGCGCATATCTTTTGGAAAAAGAGGACCCTGATGTGCATATAAAATTTTATATAATAAGTGGGATTCTAGGTTTGGTATTAGGTGCTATTCAAACCTTGTCGAGATCTACCTATTCAAAATTACTTCCGGAAGAAACTCAGGATCATACAACCTATTTTAGTTTTTATGATGTAACAGAAAAATTAGCCATCGTTTGGGGAACGTTTATTTTCGGAATTTCTGTTGCAATTACAGGCTCCATGAGATCTTCTATCTTGCTATTGACGGTTTTCTTTTTAGTTAGTTTTGTTGTTTTGAGTTTTATGAAAAAAACCGAATATGTTCGTTAATTTATTTGGTTCTACCGTTGTTTTAATGGAACATCACTGATTCTTGATTTCTATTCTTTTTTTTGGATAAAAAAAGAAACAAAAAAATCTTCGCTGGCCAAGGTGATTGCTAAGCACCATTCATTCTCATGCCTACATGCTATTTTTACCTTCGTTGCTCTT
>JAUXGV010000233.1 GCA_030621915.1 Flavobacteriaceae bacterium | reverse complement strand
CTTTCTAATTCTACAAAAACTAATTAATTCAGCATTTCATTCAATCCTTCATTATTAAAAAGTATTCTGCCAACCTTTATTTCTGACCATCCCTTTTTTAATTCATAGGTAAAGATCGGATTTTTATTTCTTAATTGACAATCAATAAAATAAGCGTCTACATTGTCTTTTTTAAATGCGTTTATTCCTTTTAATTTTTCAAGGTGGGTAGAAATAAAAAAAATAGAATTCTTAAATTTTGACAATCCATTTATGGTTGTCGTACATATTTCATGGGCATCTTCTGCATTCGTACCACTAAAAAGTTCGTCAAAAACAGCGAAATGTTTTTTGCCTTTTGATATTTCCTCAACAACTTTTTTTAAATTCATTATTTCATTCATAAAGTGACTATAGCCATTCAGAATATCATCTCTATGGTTTATAAATACTGATATACCCTTAAAAAAAGGCATTTTTACATTGGATGCAGGAACTGCTATTCCTAACTGACCCAAATAAACACATATACTTACAGCCTTTAAAATAGTGGATTTACCTGACATATTGGGACCTGTTAAAACAATGACATTGCTTGTTGTTTCAAAACTGTTGATAACAGGATTATCCAAAACAGGGTGATAGAAATTATTCAGTTTTAATCCTTTTTCTGAAAATTCGGGAAAGCTAAAACCATATTCGATAATACTTAAACCAATAGAATGAAATGCCTCAAATTCAAAAAGGTCTTCCCAAAAAATTGATATTTCTCCGTTCTTTTTCTTTCTCACCAAAAGGGCAGAAAGCTCAATGATATGTTTGTCTTTCAATCTATATTCCCTTATCAACTCTTCATGGAAAGTTAAATTGAGGCTAGATAAAAATCCATTTAACCTCAATAATTTTATTTTATAAAACTCAGGAAAAACTTTTATATCCAATCTTGAAATATAGATGGTATGAATACGGTGGAATAACAATAATAGTTGAGTCAATTTACTTTTCAATTCTGATTTATCTTTTTTCAAGGTCAAAAATCTATACCTCAATTTCCTATTTGATAAATTCTCTAATTTAGCATTGGTTAAAAAATTATAAACTTCCTTTAAATAGGAAACAGAATAAAAATAATTTTTCAAAATATCATTGTTCGAAATAAATCCTTTCAAAAGATCCTGTCTTAATTTAACTTCTTCTATGGATAAGAGAGGTCTTCTCAATATGTCCAGAACGATAATTTTTGAATACTCATGAAGTGTATAGTCAAATAGAGGTAACAGCTCCTTTTCAATATGCAAGTCAGCTATATCATTCATATAAAATTAGGTTATTATAATATGCAAATACCCAATATAGTATTCTTTGCTCAAATATAGATAATCTTTAATTTTTATTAAAAACAAATGAACATTTTAGTTCCATATACCTGAAGGTTCTTTGTAAATATTATAATACAAACTTATTGTTATCGGCTTAAAACTCAATAATACTTATTCTTGGTTCAACTCCAAAATTAAAATGGTTTTCTTTATCTTTTTAATTCCAATACTAATTTTATTATATTCCCAAACCTCTCCTATTCTTTCGGCAACAATTCTAATCCTACCCTTGCCTTTATCACCTTTTACACGCACACTGATATCCACAGAAGTATTGTTGTTCGAATATTTTACGTTTCCTTCAATAATTGCCATTTTATCTATGGAATTAAGTGTTCCCAACAAATGTTGAACCTCTTTATTCGTTTGAGCTTTTATTAGGGCATTTTCAACAAGTTGAGGATCCGCATATGCTTTTGCAATATCCGAAACATTTTCATCAATATCTGTAGTGAATAATACACCCATTAATATTAAGAAAAATCCCAAGGTTGGTATCACCCATTTCCAATTCCGTTGCCACCAATTTTGATTTTCCATAATTTCATTCATTTACATTTATGTATACTTCAACAAAACATGTTTGTTGCAATTTTATTTTTTTTTATATAGCTGATGATAACTAACTAAAAAATTGGGTTACCCTTATAAGTCGCATAATCTATATATCGCATCACTTTTAAATCCAATAAACATATATGATGATTAAAGATTTTCATAGATTTTTAACTTTTTAATTTCGATTACAAATCAGTTCTTTGAGAACTAAATGGGTAACCCAACTAAAAAATATAACTAAACCACTATGGACTTTAAGTCCATAGGTTTTTTGATCCCATCAATAATTGGAGGTGACGAGGATTGATACAATAAAGCAACTTTGATTTTATTTGGTAATAGATCCATTCCTATTTTTTACAAATAATATCGAAAGGATTCAAGGCAACTAAATATCTAATAATTCAAGGTTTTTATTTCACAGCTTTCCTAAAATAAAACGCTGCTTGATCACCATTATTTAAAGAATTTAGCTTTTTAGCTTGATCGATATATTTCAATTTTTTAATTTTTCTCTGAATAAAATTCCCGATTCCTTTAGGTCTTTTTGCCGAAAGAGGAATGTTTTTTTTATATCCTTCACTTCCAGTGAATTGAAAATGTGTAGAATCATAATCAATTCTAAACATATCCAAGTTCGAAATCTCAGCAAGTAATTTCATGCTTTCAACCGAATGTAGAAAAAAATGTCTTGGGGCATCAAGTTGAACCCAATCTGATTGATAATGAGTCCAGGCAAATGATGATACTGTTGGTATTCGGATAACACATACGCCATCTGTATTTAACAATTCAAATATTTTCTTTAAATTTTCAAGAGGATCCATTACATGCTCAAAAGAATGATGATATGTTATTATATCCCATTTTCCTTGAACTTCAAATATGGGTGTGTTTTTTATTTCCAATCCATTTGAATATAAAATAGTGTTCTCCAAGAACGGATCACAGCCCAATAATGAATTGAATCCAATCTCCGCTAACGGAAATAGAAAATTCATACCACTCCCACAACCAACATCTAGAATTCTGGTTTCCTTATCTATTTTTATTCCCCTAAATATTTTGTATTTACTATTAGTGCTAATTTTGTCCGAAATCTTGTTTAACAATTTACTATTATTAACAAGCATTGAATAATAATTTTTATACAGAAACTTATATAATATATTGGATTTTGAATTCTCTTTCTTCGTATAACTATAATAGTCTGAAGAATAATATTTAGACATGTCTTCTGGATATTCACTGATTTGCAACGCTTTACAATTATTACATTGAAAATAAGCAAATTCATCTCTCAAACCAAACATCATTTCCCTTGCAACATATCCTTTATTTTCTTTTGAATTTCCGCAAATTTTACAAGTTTCATCTTTCAATTCACTTTTATTCATTATTCTATGTTTTTAATATTTTATTTGGCCTTCAAAGATAGCTATTTTATTCATTGGATACACAGTTCCCAACAAATACTGAACTCATTCATGTCATGAGATTATAAGTCAAAAAAGTAATTTAAAGAAAGCCCAATGCTGGTATAAACTATTTCCAATTTCTTAGCCACCAATTTTGATTTTCTATGCCTTCTATAGAATCTGAAAAAACCCAATCAAAATCATTTTCGATAATGGGTGTTTTAATGGGTGTAATGAGCTGAATATTATTAGCCTTCAAAGCAAGAGCATTATCTGCTCCACTATCTGATTAACCTCCTTTTTTCAATTGTTTTACAATTCCATCAATAGCTGGTGGGGCTTTAGATTGGTGTAATATGGCAACTTTC
>JAUXGV010000032.1 GCA_030621915.1 Flavobacteriaceae bacterium | reverse complement strand
ACAAATAAGCCTCCCAAAGGTGAGATTGTGATTGTTGTAGCCGGTCAGAAATAAGTCACCTTGAAATCAAACTAAAATGCCCTTGTTTTTCTTTTACGTTTCCATTTTTATCTATGAGTTGCACTGAAAACCAATAGTCAGAATTAGGTTGCATTTTACCATTGTATAGGCCATCCCAGCCTTCACCTACAGGATCAACATGAGCAATTATTTTTCCAAATTGATTGAATATATAAATCAAGGAGGTGGCATAAAAGTTTTCACTAATTCCCTGAACCTGCCAGGTGTCATTGATAGAGTCATTGTTAGGTGTGAAAAATTTCGGGTATCCAATGATGGCAATTTCAAGTGGAGCTATTCCGCAATTATTTTTATCCTGAACAAAAATTGTGTGTATTCCCGGTTCAACTTGATCAAAAAACGGCTCGTCTTGAAAGACGCCATTATTCAAAGCAAATTCATAGTCACCTATCCCTAAAATATTATTCCTATTATCAATAGAGACTGTATTATTTTCGGAATCATCAATAATGGTTACATCATTTTCAGTGATTGTTGCAATTATAGATTCATCTACAAAAACTGTTTTAGGAAAAGATTCACAATTGAAAGAAGAAGTTGCGATAACCGTATATAAGCCTCCTGTTGACACAGTTGCAATAGATTCTGTGCTTATTGTTTTTCCGGTTTCATCAGTCCATTCATAGGTGAAAATATCAGTTGCATTGAAGGTAACTAAAGTTATTGGCGATAAATTCAAACAAACCATTGCCTCAGGTGTTACTTCAAAATCGGGTCTTGGATTAACGTTTAGTACTAAATGGGGTCCAATACCAAAACAATCTCCATTATCCTCACTTTCAACTCGAACATATAGCGTTTGTGAAAAAGGAATCTCACTTTTATAATCGTTTTTAGGAAGTATTTCATTTTCTTCCAATTGGGCATCTGTTAAATTTCTATAATATTGAACAACTAAATTTTGATCAGGTGGCAGCTGAGCAATAAAGTTATCTGAGGCTTCTGTTAAGTCAAAGGTGGTCAAACCATCTATAGTTTCGTCATCATCACATTCAACTAAAATTTGGTCAAATCCAGGTGGAAAAGTGGTAGTTGAAACTTCGAGATTTACAGTTGCCACTTGATAACAATTATCAATACTAACAGCTCGACCATAAACTACATTACCATCTACATTATTATAAGGTGAGGGGTTTAAAGGGTTTTCTTCATTTTCGGCATCAATTGGCGATGCGTAATAGGTAACCGTAAGGGTATTATCTCCAAGACTAATATACTCATCAGCCTCATGCAAATTAAAATCAACAAATCCATCTGGGTTTCCATCTTCATCACAATTTTTAAGAACTACCAAAGGTTGAATCGGTGGAATTTCGTAAATGCTCGCTATAGCCTCAGTTCTTATTCCATCGGTACAACCATTTTCGGAAGCCAAAACGTAAAATGTGGTCGTCGATGTAAGTATAGGAGTAAGAAATGATTCTCCTATAAAAATTGGGCTCATGGAAGTTTCTGAATCAAACCAATGAATTTCAGATGATGGTGAAATATCTGCAAGTTCGGCTGTTAAAATAACTTCTCCAGAACCACAGGAACTACCATATTCCACTATTTTCAAAGCTGGAATATAAATTCTGGTAAAAGCAGAGATATCTAAATCTGGATCTCCTGGCATTCCTCCATATTCAATAATAAAGCCTTGTGGATGGAATGCACTATTTGGGTCTGAGGCACCAGAAACTGCCAAATCGTTCCAAGATCCTTTAATCCCAACAGAAGGGGCTGTAACATGTGCATAATCTTCATCGCCCAGATTGTTGGGTTCTTGATTGTTCCAAAAAGAATAAGTAATTGTATTTCCAGTTGGGTATATTCCATTATAGAATAGTGTTCCTGCTTCAGGCCCTGTAACCCATTTCCATTGACCTTCTACTGAAGCATCACTTCCTCCTATCCAACCTGCACCTGCTGCTTGTTCACCTGAAAGTTTTGCCTCATCTTGAGTAGTAATGGTAGCCAGATACCCTTGTAAACCGTAATATTTCATGTTTTGAGCTGCTTGCTTTGCTTGTGCCCATGAAATCCCTTTATCCGGAATATATTCATAATAATGTCCTGTTGAAGGCAAATAATTTGCAGTTCCAATGGTAAAAGAAAATGATTTTTCTCCAGAAACATTTATACTGCTGCTTTCGAATACAATATCCTTGGCAGCGGCAATCAAATCCGATTGAGCATCCATGCCGGTTCTTAAACTTTCTATGGTTAACTTTCCTTCTGAAGAGTTCCATTTTGGAGGACTTACAATATTTGGATGATTGGCTATGTTCGATAATGTAAGAATATCTTCACCTCTTTTATATCCTTCTGAAATCTGAATGAATAAATCTATAATATCTGACTGATCCGGATCAATAATATCAAAGGAAGTAACTATTTTAATTTGACCCAGAGGGCAATAGGCCTGATTTCCATGTGCAGTAATTTTAGGCGGTGTTATTGATTGGCTCCAACACATCCCAAAATTCAAACAAAGTAATAGTAGATTAATTCTGGTATTTTTATAAAAATGCATTGAGAAATAGCAATTTACTTTTTTGTAAATGTACTGATTTGTTATAATTTTATTGGTTTTTGCATAAAATATTCACTGGTTATGCCATTATCTATACATAACTTGAAATTTTTGTTTCCCAAAAGAGAAATATACGTTTTATTCTTTTCTAGGTTTAAATTAATTAAATTTGCTTCATTCAATAAAATACAGATTCATGAAAATTAAATTAACGTCCTTTAATTTAAAACTTAAACACACCTTCACTATATCTAGAGAATCTTATGATGAACAAAAGAATTTGATTGTGCAACTAAATGATGGTGAATTTATAGGTTTAGGAGAAGCCACATCAAATCCATATTATGGAATCTCTATTGAAAAAATGATTGAAGATATTTCATCGGTAATAAAAATTATAGAAAATACAAGAAATATTACTCCGGAAGATTTTTGGAAACAAATGTATCCATATTTACAAAATAATATGTTCGCATTATGCGCCTTAGACACTGCCTATACTGATCTATATTCGAAAAAAAAAGGTCTTAAATTGTATGAATATTGGAATTTTTCAACTGAGAACAACCCAATATCAAACTATACTATTGGTATTGATTCTATAGAAAAAATGGTTAACAAACTAATTGAAAAACCATGGCCTATTTATAAAATAAAGTTAGGAACTTCTGATGATATTAAAATCATAACTGAACTTAGAAAACATACTGATTCAACATTCAGAATTGATGCAAATTGTGCCTGGGGTGTGGACGAAACAATAAAAAATTCTATTCAACTAAAAAAATTAGGTGTTGAATTTATAGAACAACCTTTAAAGGCCGATAATTGGGATGGGCACAGAGAAGTATTTTTAAATTCTAAACTACCCGTAATTGCTGATGAAAGTTGTCAAACAGAACCCGATGTTTTGAAATGTTTTAATCATTTTCATGGAATTAATGTAAAATTGGTGAAATGTGGTGGGCTTACTTCGGCTAAAAGAATGCTTTTAAAAGCAAAAGAGTTAAAAATGCAAACGATGGTAGGTTGTATGACTGAATCGTCAGTTGGAATATCTGCTATTGCGCATTTATTGCCCTTATTAAACTATGTAGATATGGATGGCGCGTTATTATTAAAGCAAGATATTGCAAAGGGAGTGACCATTGATAATGGCATTATTTCGTATCGTAATATCAATGGTATTGGCGTTACATTAATATAATTTATACATGATTATTGATAGTTTTCCTGATAGAACAATTCAAATTGAAGGTGAGGAATATTTATATTTTGGAGGTACTTCTTATTTGGGAATGGCAACTAATAATGAATTTCAAAAGATTCTTATTTCAAGTTTGAAAAAATGGGGATCCGCTTATGGAAGTTCTCGGAATTCAAATGTTAAACTGTCAATATATCAAAAATTTGAAGAAGAATTTTCCAGGTTTGTGAATTCCGAATCAACTTTGGCAATTTCGTCAGGAATGTTGGCTGGAAAATATACTATAGATCATTTGTCCAAAGCCATTAAAACCTTCTATCATTTTCCAAACACTCATCCAGCCATCCTTTCAATCAACAGTACTCCTTTATTTATAAATGGAAAATTACATCATAGCCTTTTGAACAATTACCCCGAAGATATTGTAATTTCTGCTGATGCAATTTTATCTTCAGAAATAGAACCAACATCTTTCGATTTTTTGGATCAAATTTCAAGTAATAAGAAAATAACCTTAATTATTGATGAGTCACATAGTTTAGGAATCATTGGGGAAAACGGCAAAGGAATTTTTAACAGTATAGACCCTTCAAAAATATATAGAAAGATAATGATTTCATCATTGGGGAAGGCTTTGGGGTTGTCTTTTGGGATTATTTCGTCAGATAAAGAATTCATAATTGAGCTCAAATGTGAATCTTTTTTTGTCGCTTCTTCGGCAACAAATCCGGCATTTTTAGAAACCTATATTCGAGCACAAAATTTATATGAATTGCAACGAGAGAAATTACAATTAAATTTAAATTTTGTGAATATCAATCTAGACTCGAATATAAAATATAAATATGATTCTAAATATCCTGTAATTTATAGTAATGACGATTCAATTTATTCGACATTATTAGAAAAGAAAATCATAATCTCGAAATTTAAATATCCTACTTATACTGGATATTTAAATCGTATTGTTATTACCGCAAATCATACTCAAAAAGATTTGAAAAAATTAATATCTATTTTAAATAATAATTATGAAAAATAAAGTAAAAACTACCTGGAAAGGAAATATGCAATATGAATCTACCAACAAAGGTGGAAACTTAATGATAGATGCAAGTCCGGATGATGGAGGAGAAGGAAATGGTTATAGGCCTAAATCTTTAATGTTGTCAGCTTTGGCAGGATGTTCGGGCTTAGATATTGTTCCTCTTTTAAAAAAGATGAGGGCTGAAGTGGAAAACATTGAAATAGATATTTCTGCAGAAATGACCGAGGAGCATCCCAAATATTACAATAAGGTTCACGTGGCATATAAATTTTATGGAACGGATTTTAAAAAGGGAAAAATTGAAAAAGCGGTCGACTTATCCGTTAATAAATATTGTGGTGTTATGGAAATGTTTCGACAGTTTGCCAATATAACAACAGAAATTATATATATTGAAAAACCCCTGTAAAGTAAAATTTACAAGGGTTTCAATAAGTTATAGATCAATCTTATCTTTTAATTATTTAAATTAATAATTGTTAGGATTAGTGCCGTTGTCGATAGTAGCAGTCCTAAAGTTGAGAAGATAACTCCTGTACTTGCTCCGATCCCTGACGCTTTGGCTTGTGTTTTATTGGGTTCAACATATACCACATCATTTTGAGATAAGTAATAAACAGGAGAATTAAATAAATCATCCGATTTTAAGTTAACTCGTGTATATGTTTTTTTACCATCGTAGTCCTGAATAACCAAAACATTTTCTCTTTCTCCATAAATGGTTAGGTCTCCGGCTAGAGCTATTGCTTCAAGTAATGTAATTCTCTCGTTTGTTGCCGTATAAGTTCCAGGGTTTCGAACTTCTCCCATAACTGTAATTTTATAATTTGTAGTTGTAATATCTACAATAGGGTCTTTTATGTAATCAACTAACTTCTCCTGAAGTAATGCAGTTGCTTGCTCTCTATTTAAACCGGCTAACTTAATATTTCCTAAAACCGGAAAATCAATATTCCCATCAGAATCAATTCTATAAGTTTGTAACCTTTCTCTCCCTCTGGCATCAACTAAATCTTGTTGAACATTTACAGCAACTTTATTAAAAGATCTAGCTGCTTCTGGGTCTAAAGCGTTTACAATGATTACCAGTTGATCGTCAATATGGTAGGTTGGGGAATAACTATCCAATCCAATAGAATTATCTGAACTGTTCATCCCATTAAAATAGACAACATCTTCTTTGGTAGCACAGGATAACGAAAGTGCTGTGGCTATAATAATTATTAAAATATTTTTCATATTGGAGGGTTTTAGTAAACGAATATACTTATTTAATTTTATGTTTCTAATTGCTATTAATTCTTTCATTGATCTTATAGTAATTTTTAAGATTTTTTTCCTATTTGATAATATTCAAATCCTTTTTTGTCTAAATTTAAATTATGATATTGATTTCTACCATCAAAAATAATCGGGTTTTTCATTTGCGTTTCTAATTCTTCAAAATCCGGTGAACGAAATTCCTTCCATTCGGTCAACAATAACATAGCATCAGCGTTTTTCAGCGTTTCATATTTAGAATTAAAATATGCAATATTCTTAACGTCTTTTAAATAAAAAGATTGTGCTTCCTTCATAGACTTCGGATCATAAGCATTGATTTTTGCACCCCTTTTAATTAAATCTTTAATAATGTATATAGATGGGGCTTCTCTCATATCATCAGTTCCTGGTTTAAAAGCTAGTCCCCATATAGCAAAAGTTTTGCCTGATAAATTTTCTCCAAATCTTTTAACAACCTTATTAGCGATTACCATTTTCTGTCGATCATTCACCTTTTCAACTGAAGAAATTAATTCCGCGATATAACCATTTTCTTCTGCTGTTTTTTTTAAGGCCTTAACATCCTTTGGAAAACAAGATCCTCCATAACCACTTCCCGGATAAATAAAACTATATCCTATTCTTGAATCAGATCCAATACCTATCCTTACCTGGTTTACATCCGCTCCAACCAATTCGCAAATATTTGCTACTTCATTCATAAAGGAAATTTTTGTCGCCAACATAGCATTTGCAACATATTTCGTCATTTCAGCTGAACGAATGTCCATATTGATTATTCTATCATGATTTTGTGTAAAAGGAGTATATAAATCTTTCATTTTATCAATAGCAAATTGACTTTCTGATCCGATTACTATTCTATCCGGTTTCATAAAATCTTGAACGGCAGCTCCTTCTTTTAAAAATTCCGGATTAGAAACCATATGAAAATCAATATTTACGCCTCTTTCATCCAATTCCTTTTGAATTGCAACTTTAACTTTATCTCCTGTTCCAACTGGAACCGTTGATTTATCAATAACAATCAATGGCTTTTGCATTTCCTGTCCCAATTGTTTTGCAACTCCTAAAACATATTTTAAATCTGCAGAACCGTCATCCCCCATTGGAGTACCTACCGCTATGAAAACAAGTTCAGCATTGGATAATCCGTCATTCAATTCGGTGCTAAAATGTAAGCTATTATTATCTATATTTTTCAAAACCATTCGTTCTAATCCTGGCTCATAGATAGGAACAATTCCCTTTTTTAAATTTTCTACTTTTTTAGTATCCACATCAATACAGGTAACGTTATTTCCCATTTCTGAAAAACATGTACCCGTTACTAAGCCTACGTAGCCGGTTCCTATTACTGCTATATTCATTGTTTTATTTTAAATTTTCCCAATACCATTTTGTCGCCTCCTTTAATCCATCCTTCATGGCATGTGTTGGGTTATAGCCTAATAAACTTCTTGCCTTATCAATTGATGCCAATGAATGAGGGATATCTCCCTTTCTTTCAGGACCATATTTTATTTCAACATGTGCAATTTCCCTATCAAAACTACTTAAATTCGACTTCAAATTTTCAATCAACTCATTGAGTGTTGCCCTTTGGCCATAAGCCACATTATACACCGAATTTAATGCCTTGGGATCCGTAGTACTCATTGATAATAAATTCATTTGAATAACATTATCTATATACGTGAAATCTCTTGAAAATTCACCATCCCCATTAACCACAGGCGACTTATGATTCATCAACTGTTTTACAAATTTGGGAATAACCGCAGCATAAGCACCTTCTGGGTCTTGTTTCCTGCCGAAAACGTTAAAATATCTTAATCCTATGGTATCTAATCCATATGTTTTATAAAATATTTCTGCATACAATTCATTCACATACTTTGTAATCGCATAGGGTGAAAGTGGCTTACCAATTGAATCTTCAATCTTTGGTAGAGACTTTGAATCGCCATAGGTTGATGAGCTAGCGGCATAAATAAATCTTTTTACCTTTGCATCCCTTGATGCAATTAGCATATTTAAAAATCCTGAAATATTAACTTCGTTAGTAGTTATAGGGTCAACAATTGATCTCGGAACAGAACCTAATGCCGCTTGATGCAAAACATAATCGACATTCTTACATGCCATATTGCAATCCTTCAAATTTCGAATATCACCTTCAATTAAAGAGAAATTTGAATCATTTTTAAACGCTGCAATATTTGAGTGTTTTCCTGTTGAAAAATTATCTAAACAAATTACTTTATTATCTCTTTTTAATAAGGTCTCACAAAGATTAGAACCGATAAAACCTGCTCCCCCGGTAACTAATATTGTTTTGTTCTTGATCTTTATCATTGAGGGTTCTTTATATCAAGCTATAGATTTATTTTCAATTATTCTTAGATAACTCAAAGGCACATTTACTATAAAGCAGCTTCCTAAAGATGGAATATTTACCATAACCCGATGATTACCGCTTGATTTTTCACAAGTTGCTATCAAGCCCATAAACGGTCCTTTAGTAACTTCAACAACATCTCCTTTTATAATTGAAATATTTGATTCAATTAAATAATCTTCATCACTATCACTTAATATTTTAAGGTTCTCAATTTCAGAAATTTTAATTTTAGCTGGCTTCCCTAAATATTTTAGCACATTTACTGTTCCTTGAATTGGCAGGGTTATATGCAAATCCTTTTCTAGCATATTCACAAATACATAGGAAGAAATTAATGGTACATGTAAGGTTTTTTTTCTATCTGTCCATTGTCTGACCGTTTTTACTAAGGGCAAAAATGCTTCAATATTATTGTCTAACATTCTTTGATGCACTTTTTTTTCTGCTCTTGGTTTGGTGAAAATCGCATACCAAAACTTTTCGTTTTCAGGCTTACTCAAATTCATAAATATATTTTTCAATTTTAAAATAAAACATGTAATAAGAGTATTTTGGTTAGTTTAGCAAATATAATATTTTTAGGATACAAATATTATTAATCGTAATTTATTAGGTAGATAATTGAAACGAATTATAATTTCCGTTACGAACGATTTGGCAACAGACCAACGTGTTAAAAAAATTTGTGAATCATTATACGAAATGAATTATGAAATTATTTTGATTGGCCGCAAATTATCTAATAGCTTGTCTTTAAAAAGAAATTATAAAACCATAAGAATGCGTCTTCTTTTTAATAATGGTTTTTTCTTTTATGCAGAATATAATATTCGATTATTTTTGAGACTTTTATTCATAAAAAAGGGAATTCTATTAGCAAATGATTTAGATACACTACTGCCAAATTATCTAATCAGTAAATTATTTTCAAAAAAATTAGTATATGACAGTCATGAATTATTTACTGAAGTACCAGAATTAATTTATAGACCAAGAGTACAAAAAGTTTGGCTTACTATTGAGGGATTTATTCTGCCAAAAGTCAAAAATATGTATACTGTAAATAGAAGTATAGCCTCCTATTATATGGAAAAATATAAAATAGATGTAAAGGTTGTTAGAAATATTGCTCCAAGTTTAAGGAACAATAAAATCGATACTCATTTTTCTAACAAAGTAAAAGGAGGCTTAAGAATGCTCATTTTACAGGGATCAGGAATTAATATTGACCGAGGAGCCGAAGAAGCTATAACAATGATGCAATATTTAGACAATATCATATTATATATTATTGGTGGTGGAGATATTTATGATGATCTAAAATCAATGGTTAATAAGCTGAATTTAAAAAACAAAGTGATTATTTTAAATAAAATGTCTTATGATCAATTAATGGAATACACTAAAATTGCCGACCTTGGCCTTTCGTTAGACAAAGGAACCAATTTAAATTATGAGTACAGTTTGCCAAATAAGGTATTTGATTATGTTCAAGCACAAATCCCATTGTTAGTTTCAAATAGAAAAGAAGTATCAAAATTAGTTTCTAAAAATAACATAGGGATGGTAGTTGATAGTCATGATCCTAAAAAATTAGCCAAATCTATTAAAACAATTCTATCCAATGAACTTCAATATAAAACCTGGAAGGAAAATTTAATTTTTGCGTCAAAAAAATATTGTTGGGAAAGTGAAAAAATTAAAGTTAAAAATATTTTTTCAAGTTTAAAATAAAAGGAATTAAATAAGATTTTTAATAAGAAATTTAAAGCCGCATAATAAAATAAAAAATGGTTTTAACAATAAAGAACTTTCCATAGTTTTTAATCGAATTTCTTCCTTATAAAGGTTCCAATTATACTTTTTAGAAATTCCATTGGTTCCACATACCGCAATTACATCTTTAACAATTTTTGCTTTTTTTCTCTTTTTAAATAATTTAAGATTAAAAGCATAATCAGAAAGAATTTTGTATTTCAAGGAATAATTATTCTCCAAAAAAAGATCTTTTTTATAAAAAATGGATTGATGATGCACCGTGTTTTTTAACCAGATTTTTTTTGACCAAGTTGATGAAACAAAATCATCTTTGAATCTATTAAAAACTGAATCATGTTTATTCCAATCATACTTAATTTTACCAATAATCATTTCATATGAATCGTTTTCTTCCTTATCGAAAATTGATTTTAAAACATTTTCATCATACAGTTTATCATCACTACCTAAAAAATATAGCCATTTACCCCTGGAAAGAGAAATTCCTTTATTCATAGCATCATAAACACTTACATCTGGATTACTTTTCCAAAAAAACGGCTTGTTTAAGGGTTTTAAAAATTCCATGGTTCCATCACTGGAGGAACCATCCATTATCAATACCTCATAATTTTTATAGGATTGATTTTTTATACTAAAAATACAATCTTTGAGTTGTTCAAGATTGTTTTTTGATGGAATTATTATTGAGACTAATTTATCGATAAAAACCTATTTAGATTAGAATATATTAAACATTAATAAATGAAAATTATTCTATTTTTCATAATAAATTCATTTATTACACAACTTCAAAAACCTTATTCCCCTCACATTTGATAGTTTTATGAGGAAATTTTAATATTAGTGCATAATCATGAGTGGCCATTAAAACGGTAATCCCTCCCCTATTAATATCTTCCAAAACGTTCATTATTTCAATAGATGTTTTCGGGTCTAAATTTCCTGTTGGTTCATCTGCTAAAATCATTTCGGGATTATTCAAAAGAGCTCTGGCTATAGCAATCCGTTGTTGTTCACCTCCAGAAAGTTGATAGGGCATTTTAAATCCTTTGGTTTTCATGTCAACCTTTTCTAAAACATCATTGATTTTTTCATCAATCTCTTCTTTATTTTTCCAACCTGTTGCTTTTAAAACAAATAATAGATTATCAAAAACTGTCCTGTCATTCAGCAGTTTAAAATCCTGAAAAACGATGCCAATTTTTCTTCTTAAATAAGGTATTTCGTTTTCCTTCAGTTTAATCAAGTCAAATCCTACTATAGATCCCTCTCCTTCTTGCAAAGGTAAATCTGCATATAAGGTTTTCATTAAACTACTTTTGCCACTTCCGGTTTTCCCAATTATATAATTAAAATCTCCTTTATTAATATCGAGATCAACATGTGATAAAATAAGATTTTCTCTTTGAAAAATTGAGGCGTCTTTTAACTGAAGCATTTAAAAATATTATTAAAATTTATCTATGGCAAACTTACAGCTTAATTATGAAATAAGAAAGTTCATTATATTTGACAAAAATGAAACAACTTAAGATTATACTGATTATTATTCCTCTATTCCTGTCTTGTATTGAAAAAAAGGAATTCTCTCTTAAGTTAAATATTAGCCCTGTTAAAAATCTCATCATGAAAACAACCAATCAGGCTGTTAGTGAAGGTTTTACAAATAATAAAGTTTATATATATTCATTCGGCGGATTAGATTCTACAAAATTATTTTCAGGCATTCATCAACGATCATTTAGATTTGATATTGAAGCAAATATTTGGGAAGAAATTGAATCACTTCCAGATACTTTGGGTAAAATTGCAAATGCAGCCAGCAGAATAAATGATACCATTTATATCATTGGTGGCTATCATGTTTTTGGAGATGGGAGCGAAAAATCGTCAAATAAAGTACATCGGTTTGATATTAAAAACAATCAATTTTTAAAGGATGGCAATGAAATCCCAGTACCTATTGATGATCATGTTCAAGCCATTTGGAAAAATAAATTAATCTATATTGTTTCAGGCTGGAGCGATCATAAGAATGTGCCTTACGTACAAATTTATGATCCTAAAAAAAATATTTGGTTTCCAGGGTCTTCTGTTCCAGACAATAAAATTTATAATAGTTTTGGAGCTTCAGGGACTATCATTGGAGACACCATATATTACTTTGGAGGAGCTGCAATGGATAAAAATTATCCCATTCAAAATTATTTAAGGAAAGGAATAATCAATTCAAATAATCCATCAGAAATTAAGTGGTCTTATCAAGTTGTTGATTCCTTAATCTCCGGTTACAGAATGGCATCTTTTAATAAAAACAATATTCCTTTTTGGATTGGAGGGAGTTCTGATACCTATAATTATAATGGAGTTGCCTATGATGGTTCAGGAGGTGTAAACCCGAATCATAGAATCTTGTCATTGATAAATAATAAATTTAACATTGATTTTAATAAAAACATCACAATGGATTTGAGAGGAATTGCTAATATTAACGACTCTATAAAATATATTGTTGGAGGCATGGATAAAAATCAAAAAGTAACTAATAAAGTTTACAAACTAGAATGGAAAGTAAAAGAGTCAACAAAAATCAAAAAATGATATTTTTTAAAAATATATCTTATTTATTAATAACAATATTAATTCTGTCGTGTAATACGCCTAAGAAGAAGGTTGTCTTAAAACAAGGCATATGGAGGGGCCAAATAATTGCTCAAAACAATAAAATTCCTTTTAATTTTGAAGTTATAAAAAAAAATGATTCCTATAAAATTAGTTTGATAAATGGTGATGAAACTTTAGATATTGAAGATGTAAAAATAATAGGCGATTCTTTGTTCTTCGACTTCCATATTTTTGATGTTTCTATAAAAGCAAAAATCGAAAATGGTAAATTAACAGGTTCTTATTCAAAAAATTACGCGAAAGATTATGTACTACCCTTCAAAGCAATTTATGGAAAAAAAGGTAGATTTGATATTGTTAAAAGCAATCATAAGTTTGATGGTACCTGGGAAACAACTTTCCTTAACCAAGAAGGGAAAGAAATTAATGCAATAGGAATGTTTAAATCTGAGAATTCAAAATTAAGGGGTACATTTTTAACCAAATCAGGTGACTATCGTTTTTTAGATGGTTATACAGACAATGACACTATGCATCTATTTACTTTTGATGGGAATCATATTTATAAATTCAAAGTTATCAAACAAAATGATTCAGTTCTAAAAGGGGAATATTGGTCAGGAAAAACTAGCTATCAAACCTTTATTTCTAAAAAAAATCCGGATGCTAAATTACCCGATGCTGATAAATTGACTTTTCTAAAGGATGGTTTTGATAAAATTGAATTTTCATTCCCAGGTTTAGATGGTAAATCAGTTACTTTAAAAGATAAAAAATATCAATCCAAAGTAGTTATCTTACAAATTTTTGGAACATGGTGCCCAAATTGCATGGATGAAACAAAATTCTTTTCCAATTGGTATGATAAAAATAAGGATGAAGGAGTAGAAATAATTGGCCTTGCCTATGAAAATAAAAAAAACGGAAAAGCTGATTTTGATTATGCGAAATCAAGAGTTAAAAAAATGAAAGAAAAATATAAGGTGAATTATGATTTTGTGATTGCAGGGACATCCAGTTCCAAGGAAGCATCAGAATCATTACCCATGCTAAATAAAGTAATGGCCTTTCCAACATCAATTTTTATAGACAGAAAAGGGAAAGTTAGAAAAATACATACTGGTTTTTCTGGCCCAGCTACAGGAAAATATCACGAAGAATATGTAAAAGAATTGAATTCTTTTATGAAGGAATTGATCAATGAATAATAACCTCTTCTTGCTATTGACTTGTCAACAATCTGCACAACTAATCAACAATTTTACAATTTAACACAATTTTTACGTTGCTTAATTATGTATAATGGTATTTTTGATTCAATGAAAACATTCCTATTTTAAAATGAGAATACACAAATATTTATTGGTATTATTTTTATTTTCTTTTTGGACATCTTTCTCCCAAAAATCTAAAGTTTACACCAACGATTTGGTTGAATACAACCATGCCGTTGATTTGTATCAAAACCAAGATTATGACGCAGCTCAAAATTTATTTAAAAAAATTCGAAACCAATTTGATAATGGTTCCGAACTTAAAGCAAGATGTTATTATTATGGAGCTTTTTGTGCGATAAAATTAGGACAAAAGGATGGAGATCAATTGATGAAAGATTTTTTTGAAAAATACCCTACAAGTACAAAACGTAATAATGCCTATTTAGAAGTTGGTGACTTTTACTTTGTTAACGGAAGGTATTCATATGCCTTAAAGTGGTTTTCAAAAATTGAACCTTCTTCCTTAAATGATTTTAATAGCGAAGATTTTGTGTTTAAAAATGCCTATAGTTTATTTGCAGTGGGAAGTTATTCAAAATCAAAATCATATTTTTCACAATTATTAAACTCTCCAACCTATGGTTCTCAAGCCAAATATTATTATGGATATATGGCTTATTCCGATGAGGATTTTGACGATGCAGATAAATATTTAAGCCAGGTTGAAAATGAAAATGATGATATTCCATATTATTTGGCGAATATCAAATTTAAAACCGGAAAATTTCAAGAAGCCATTGACTTGGCCATTCCTGTTTTGGAAAATTCTAAAGGGATTCAACATTCTGAAATATCAAAAATTATTGGCGAAAGCTATTTCAATTTGAATGAATATGAAAAAGCAATTTCTTATTTATCAGATTATAAAGGGAAAAAAGGCAAATGGAATAATACAGATTTTTATCAGCTTGGTTACGCTTATTATAAACAGAATAATTATGAAGATGCCATGCAATGGTTCACAAGAATAATCGATGGTAATAATTCAGTCTCACAAAATGCTTATTATCATCTGGCAGAATGTTATTTAAAAAGTGATAAAAAGCAAGAAGCTCTCAATGCATTTAGAAATGCAAAACAAATGGATTTCGACCAAGACATAAAAAAAGATGCCTGGCTGAATTATGCAAAACTGAGTTATGAAATTGGCAGTCCATACAAAAATACTCCTGACATAATTATGGAATATCTTAATGCCTATCCTGATGAATCAGAAAATGAGAAAATAAATGATCTTTTGGTTAGCGCCTTTATTACCACTAAGGATTATAGTGGAGCAATTGATTTTTTAAATGATAATAAGGAATCAGAAAAAAGTGATGTTTTTCAAAAGGTTGCCTATTTATATGGCGTAGAACAATTTAATTCTGAAAAATATCTGGAAGCAATTAATAATTTTAATCTATCCTTATCATCGGGAACAGATTCAATTTATAGGGCTAAAGCTACTTTTTGGAGAGGTGAATCAAACTACAAATTAGAAAAATATGAAGAAGCCTTAAAGGATTTTAAAAATTTTAAAAATCAATCAAAGGCGAAGGATCAAGTGGAATCCGTTATTGTACAATATCATATTGCATATACGTATTTTAAATTAAAAGATTACAGTCAATCCGGAGGTTTATTCAATCAGTTTATTGAATCAAACCCCGGTGATCATGAAAAAGTAATTGATAGCTATATAAGATTAGGAGATTGTTATTTTGTGTTAAGTGATTATTTTAGAGCTGTAAAACCGTACGAAAAGGTAATTGAGGCAAATAACATTGATACTGATTATGCTCAATTTCAGATTGCCTTGTGCTACGGATTGATGGGTGAAATAGATAAAAAAATTGAATCACTTCAAGACTTTACTACGCATAATCTAAAATCAACCTTACGGGATGACGCATATTATGAATTGGGTAATTCATATATTAGAAAAAATGAGGTTTCAAAAGCTTTAGAGGCCTTTGACAGGGTAATAAATGATTATCGAATGAGTTCACTGGTTCCAAAGTCATTGTTAAAGCAGGGCCTGGTTTATTACAATAATGATCAAAATAACGAAGCATTAAACAAGTATAAAACTGTTGTTACAAAATATCCGGGAACTGTTGATGCAAAGGAAGCCGTTGCCAACGCTAAGCAAATCTATATTGATCTTGGAAGAGTGGATGAATACGAACGATTCATTAGTACATTGGATTATGTTAGCATTTCAGATGATGAATTAGATAATACTATGTATGCTTCTGCTGAACAATTATACTTAAAAAATGATCTTAAAAAATCTATTGATGCGTTTCAAAAATATTTGACAAGATTTCCGAAAGGTTTAAACACATTAACTTCAAATTTTTATTTGGCTGAGGCATATAACAATTTAGATCAGAAAGCAAAATCAATACCTCATTATAGTTTTGTCATCTCCCAAGAAAAGAATGAATATACAGAACAATCATTGGTGAAAATCGCTTATTATCAGATGGAAAATGAAGATTGGATAATGGCGGTTGAAATTTTAAAACAGCTTGAATTACAAGCTGATTCTGATAAGAACATAACTTTTGCGGAAAGTAATTTAATGAAAGGAAATTACTCATTGAAAAACTATAATAAAGCCGTTGAATACGCTGAAATTGTTTTGAAAAAACCCAAATTAGATCCAAAAATAAAATCAGATGCTGAAATTATAATAGCTCGCTCGGCTTTTGAAACTAATGATTTTTATAAAGCACAAGAAGGGTTTAAAAGAGTTGAAGAATCAACTAGTGGCGAATTAAAGGCTGAAGCTATATATTTTGATGCCTATTTTAAAAATAAGGACGGTAATTACAAATTGTCGAATGTTTCAGTTCAAAAATTAGCTTCTGATTTTTCTTCTTATGAATACTGGGGTGGTAAAGGCTTGGTTATTATGGCTAAAAACTTTTATGAATTGGAAGATGCCTACCAAGCTACTTATATTTTAGAAAGTGTTATTAATAAATTTATAGATTATCCTGATATTATTGATGAAGCCAAACAAGAACTGAATAAAATCAAGAGTAAAGAGGCAAAAACAAATTCATCAGTAATCATTGAAAACTAATAAAATAATGGGATTTCTTCAAATAATTATGAATTTTTAACTGTGAAAAAGACTATACTTCTATTTATTATATTGTTGGTCAATGGCTATGTTTTTTCTCAGGAAAAAGACAAAGAAAAATTGAAAACCGAAGAAATTACTGTAGTAAAGTCTTTTAATCCTACCGTTGCAGATGCTTATAAAATTAATTCGGTCCCTAAAGTTGATTCGGTTGAAATTGCCAAAAAAGAAATAAATTATACAATTAATTCTATTCCGGTTGCATCAACTTTTACTCCTGCTAAAGGAAGAGCCAGAACCATAAAAAAAGCATCTAAAGAAAAAATATACGGCAATTATGTCTCCGCTGGTTATGGAAATTACAATACTCCATTAGTAGAAGCTTTTATACATAGTAATAGTTCAAAATATAACGATTTTGGTGGGTTTATTAACTTTCATTCTTCAGAAGGAGGAATTGAAAATTTAGAATTGGATGATAACTTTTTAAATTTGAATGTTGATTTATTTTATAAACAAACAGAAAGATATTTCAATTGGCAGGCTATTGGAGGTGTTCATTATTTAGTAAATAATTGGTATGGATTAACCGATGAAATAAATTTTAATAATAGTGTAATTAATTCGATAGATGAAGAGCAATCATTTACTGAATTCTTTTTGGGAGGAGAAATAGAATTCTTTGATGCCTTAGTTCATTCCGGAAATGCAAATTTCAGCAGTTTTACTGACAAACATAAAAGTAAGGAAATAAATGGTTTTATCAGCGGAATTGTTGATTTTCCTATTGGGCAGGAAATGATTTATACCGAAATGACTTTGGAGTTTTTAAATGGAATGTTTGACCAGAATTTTTTACAAACTGATAATATAGAATACACCTATTTCAATATTGGTTTATCCCCCAATTTTGAGATTTTAAGAGACAACCTTACGGTAAATATTGGAGCCAGGTTTTATTATAGTATAACAACTGCAGAAGATCAAAAAAGCAAATTTTACATATACCCGAATATTACGGCATCCTATAAAATTGCCGATGAAGCCTTAATTGCTTATGGGGGAGTTGTTGGTGATTTACAACAGAACTCTTATAAGAATTTTGTGAAAGAAAACTCATTTGTTTCGCCCACATTAAATCTAAAAAGAACCAGCCAACAGTATAATGCATATATAGGTTTTAAAGGATTACTTAACTCAAATATTAACTTTAATGTCAAGGCTGCCTATATTAATGAAAACGACAAGCCATTATATAAATTAAACCCATCAATAACGGATGGGACAAACGAGGTTCAGGAGGGTTATGAGGCCGGAAATTCTTTTCAGGTTGTATATGATGATGTTAGTACAATTCATGCTGAAGCCGAATTAATATTTGATTTTGATCAAAATTTTAAATTTGGAGGAAACATTGAATTCAATTCCTATGGTTTAAATAGTGAGAAGGAAGCCTGGAATTTACCCATGTTGAAATCAACCCTAATTGCCAGATATGTACATGCCAAATGGAGTGCAGGTGCTGATTTCTTTTTTACGAGTGAACGTAAAGATGAACTAACAATACTTCCTCTTTCAACGACAACACAAATTACCAATTCAACTTTTTTTGATGTAAATTTCCAAGGGTTGTATAACTTCAATGATAAATTTTCAGTATTCGTAAATTTCAACAATGTTTTGAATACCAATTATCAAAAGTATACAAATTATAAAGTACAGGGCTTTCAATTTCTTGGTGGAATGAAATACAAATTCGATTTTTAAAAAATAATTCCTTTGTTTTTGAAATCAATCTGTCTTTGTTGACTTTATTATCAAATTTTCATTAATAAGAACCTAGTAACATCCCCATATCAATAATGCGTTGGAAATTAAAAACTGATCCAAATAATGCTGATGTCAATAAATTGGCAAATGATTTATCTATTGATAATAATTTAGCCAAACTTCTTGTTCAGCGAAATATTGAAAGTTTCGATCAGGCCAAGCATTTCTTTCGTCCCAATTTAGATGATTTACACGATCCTTTTTTAATGAAGGATATGGATTATGCTATTGATAGAATAAAAAAAGCTATAGAAAGTGATGAAAACATATTGATATATGGTGATTATGATGTTGATGGAACAACGGCTGTATCTCTTGTTTATTCATATTTTGTTTCATTTTACAAAAATATTGCTTTTTATATACCCGATAGATATAATGAAGGATATGGAGTTTCGTATCAAGGAATTGATTTTGCTTCTGACAATGATTTTTCATTGATCATTGCATTGGACTGTGGAATTAAAGCCATCGACAAAGTTAACTACGCTAAAACAAATGATATTGATTTTATTATTTGTGATCATCATAGGCCCGGTAAGGAAATACCAAATGCTATAGCGGTTCTTGATCCCAAAAGAGATGATTGCAATTATCCATACAATGAATTATGTGGTTGCGGGATTGGATTCAAATTAATTCAGGCTTTTGAAGAGAAAATAAATGATTCTTCGAATGATATCATTTCTAAATTACTCCCTTTTCTAGATTTGGTTGCAACTGCCATTGCCGCAGATATTGTTCCAATTACTGGGGAAAATAGAATCCTGGCTTACTATGGACTGAAAGTGATTAATTCGAACCCTCGTCCTGGAATAAAAGCACTTATTCAACAAGTAAAAAAAGAGGAATTAAATATTACCGACGTTGTTTTTGTTATAGCTCCTCGAATTAATGCTGCTGGAAGAATAAAACATGGCTTACATGCAGTTACACTTTTAACTGAATCTGAATTTGAAATTGCACAAAAATATGCTATTGAAATCGAACAATACAATACTAGCAGAAAAGAACTGGACCGACAGATTACAAAAGAGGCCTTAATACAAATTGAAGATAATAATGAAAAAAACAATTTCACCTCGGTAGTATTTGATGAGAATTGGCATAAAGGTGTAATCGGAATAGTGGCCTCCAGACTTATTGAAAAGTATTATCGCCCCACCTTGGTTTTTACCAAAAGTGGTGATAAGCTCGCAGCATCTGCACGTTCTGTAAAGGGGTTTGATGTTTATAATGCTTTACATGAATGTTCTGAATTCATAGAGCAATTTGGTGGACATAAATATGCCGCAGGACTAACACTGCAATCAGATAATTATGAAAAATTTAAAGCAAAATTTGAGGAAGTAGTTAAGATTTCTATTCCTGATGAACTCCGTTTCCCTGAAATATCTATTGATGCAACCATAAATTTATCCGATATTAATTCAAAATTTTACAGAATTATCAATCAATTTGGACCATTTGGCCCTCAAAACATGAAACCTGTTTTTATGGCTTCGGGATTACGTGATAATGGATATGGCAAAAAAGTAGGTGCTAATGAAGATCATTTAAAATTAAGTGTTATTTACGGTACCGATCAAAAAACTTATAATGCCATTGGGTTTGGGCTTGGGGATAAATTTGATTTGGTAAGTAATGGGAATGCCTTTAAGATTGTCTTTACCATTGAAGAAAACCATTGGAATGGAATTACCACACTTCAATTAAGCATAAAAGATATAAAAGCTGAAGGTGAGGATTAGGTATATGACACTATCCCGTAAAGTGTGTAAACTTAAATTCATAGGGTTCAATTTTTCAGAGTTGAACTCTATTTTCAAATATAGTCAAAAACTGGTTTAAAATAACACCCCAGTTTCTAATAGGCATTGTCCATTTTTTTGTAACTTCATTTAAAGCTAAATACACTGATTTTTTTACGGCCTCATCCGTTGGGAATGAGAGTTTGTTTTTAGTGTATTTCCGAATTTTTCCGTTGAGATTTTCTATTAAGTTTGTTGTATAAATGATCCTTCTGATTTCTACAGGAAAATCTAAAAATGCAGTAAGTTCATCCCAATTCTTATACCAGGAATCTACGGCATAGGAGTATTTGTCATTCCATTTTAATTTAAAATCTTCTAAGGCAGCTTTGGCTGCTTCTGTATTAGGAGCTGTATAGATATATCTCATATCTTTAGTAAACTCTTTTTTATCTTTCCATACAACATACCTAGCCGAGTTTCTTATCTGATGTACAACACAAATTTGTTTGGTTGATTCAGGAAAAACATTAGTAATTGTATCAGTAAAACCATTAAGGTTATCGGTTACTGTTATTAAAATATCCTGAACACCTCTGGATTTGAGATCCGTTAGTACAGACATCCAGAATGTAGCAGATTCATTCTTGCCCAACCACATTCCTAAAACTTCCTTTTTGCCATCATTACGTAATCCAACAGCCAGATAAATAGCTTTATTGACAACCCGTGAGTTTTCTCTAACCTTAAATACAATAGCATCCATCCAAACAATCATGTAGATTGCTTCTAAAGGTCTGTTTTGCCAAGCTATAATGTCTCCGGTAATCTTATCAGTTACTACAGATATTGTGGAAGTAGATACGTTAAAACCATATAATTCATTCAGTTGGGCTTCAATATCTGAGTTGCTCATCCCTTTGGCATAAAGCGATACTATTAAACTCTCAATACCTTCTGATAATCTACTTCGTTTTGGAACTATTTGTGGTTCAAATTCTGATTTTCTATCCCTAGGGACATCAATATCAAACTCTCCATGTTGAGTCTTGATCTTCTTTTTACCATAACCATTTCGTGCATTTTCGGAATCGAATCTTTTCCCATTCTTGGAATAACCCAAGTGGGATTCTATCTCTCCTTGTAACATGCTTTCTACTCCTCTTTTGTACAGAGTATCCATGAAGTTTCCAAAATCCTTCGAATCTTTAAATTGTTCTAAAAACTCGCTGCTTAATAATTCTTCTTTTGTCATTAAAGTGTGTTTTAAAAAGTTAAAAATAATTACTTCAAAAGTTATTTCCAGAATATTTTTTGTTTTTTAAAGGAACAAAATATTCCAGAATAACTTTTTATTTACACACTTTATAGGATACTACCA
>JAUXGV010000061.1 GCA_030621915.1 Flavobacteriaceae bacterium | reverse complement strand
AATATCTTCAATCCAAAAATGATTGTTTTCAAATAAATACTGAATGGAATTAAGAGTAAAATATGAGCAATGCTCATAGTAGATATCCCAAAATGCAATCTCCTTTAATATTCTTGTTGTATCAGGAACTTCAAATAAAATTGCCTGAGATTCTTGATTGGAAATATTTGAGTAGATTAAATTTATAAATGTATCAGGAGAAGCAATATGCTCTAAGGTATGTCTACAACAAATCAAATCAGATTTGATATTTTGATGATTCTTAGCGTAATATGCTTTTATATAATTAATTTTTGGATTAGGTTGAATTTTCGTTATAACTAAGGAGGGGTCAATACCGATGCCAACATTGTTACCTTCAGAACATACTAGTTTGAGGAAATCTCCTTTACCACAGCCAATCTCCAAAACAGTTTTATTCTTAATTTGGTATTTTGTAACTATTCTTTTGGTTAAGTTGGTTATGAAATTATTGAAGGTACTGGAATATCCTTGTTGATCGGCATGATCTTCCAATTTTGCATGGAAAGAAAAGTCATATGACTTGTTGAAAATAAAGCCACAGTGCAAACATATCACTAAATCAATGGGTTGCATTTTAACATTTAGAGCTTCCTCCCTATTGTTAGAGAGTAAAGTGCTCACAACTGGAGTTTCCTTGATTGAATAGAAAAGTTCTACAATCTTATGATTACAATTTGGACAAATACAATGCAACACTAAAACATTTTTACTTTTCTTGCATAAAAGGCCTCAGCATATTTACTAGCAGATTCGAGTCCTCTTAATCTTAATAACGAACTAAATGTTTCTTTATCGAACCAGTGTTTACCAGTTTGCGATCTAAAACAGTCCATTAGTAATTCAATTTTTTTTAACATTAAATCTTCTGATAATTCAACAAAGAAATTGGGAATTCCTAAATCTCCATCCCATTTAGGGATTTCATATTCAAGAATCAATTGATTCCTAAAAGTATTCCATGTCAAATCTGAAATTAATCGATGATCTTGATGTCTGTCATCTCTGTAATGGGTAAAAATTAAATCAGGATTTATTCTTTGTTTAATTTTTTCAAACTCCTCCTTGATTTCTAGTTGTTGATTTGGTAAATAACCATCTCTGAAATTTAAAATGGAAATATTAAAATTAGATTGATTTTCTAAATACATATTAGCAGATTTCTTGGCTTCATGTTCCCTTTCCTTATTACAAGTAAAGACAACCCATTCAATTTGATCGAATTGCTTTTCATTTAATAACTTCAACAAGCTACCACCACATCCAATTTCAATATCATCTGAATGTGCTCCTAGACAAAGAATTTTTAAATTTTTCTTATTTAATTCTAAACCAATCATTTATTTTATTTTTTCCACACTTCCCATGGGGCATCTCCAGAAGCATATTTGTCATCAAGTATTTGTTTGTCCTTAAAAGTATCCATACTAGCCCAAAAACCATCAAATCTATAAGTGTCCAACTTATTCTTATCTATTAATCGCTGAAAGGGTTCATTTACAAGCTCTTCACCATCCTTCATATAGTCAAAAATTTCATTTCTAAAGATAAAATATCCTGCGTTAATCCAAAGGCCAGAATCACCAATGTGACTTATTTTTTTTACATTTCCATCATCTTCCAGGGTAACTACATGGAAGCTTTGAGTGGGCTGGAACGACATAAATGAACCAATTTTGTCGGTTTCTTTAAAATGTTCAATCATCTTGGGTAAACAAAGATCCGTTAATCCATCACTATAATTAACAAAAAACATTTCATCATCTTTCAGAAATTTTTTAACCTTTAACAATCTTGAACCAATATTGGTTGAAATTCCTGTATCTACAAAAGTTATTTTCCAATCTTCTATGTCTTTATTTAAAAGATCAATTGAATTTCCTCCAGATGAAAACACAAAATCATTAGAAATATACTCTTTATAATTTATAAAATAGTCTTTAATCATATCCGCCTTATACCCCAAGCAAAGAATAAATTCTTTGTGCCCAAAATGGGCGTAATATTTCATAATATTCCATAAAATAGGACGATAACCAATTGAAACCATTGGTTTTGGAATAGTATCTGAATAATCGCGAAGCCGCATTCCAAGACCTCCACAAAACAAAACTACTTTCATTTTTAAATTTTATTATTCAATAATTAATAATTCGGGAATTGGTATCACAAATTTACCGCCCCATTCTTTAATAAAACTATTTTGACTTATTATTTCATCTTTTAGATTCCAAGGTAAAATCAATACATAATCCGGTTTGGTTTCTTTAATTTTATTTGGTTCCAAGATTGGAATTAAAGTACCGGGTAAAAATTTACCTTGTTTGTGAGGACTTCTGTCAACCGTATAATCAATAAAATCAGTTCTTATTCCACAATAATTCAATAATGTATTTCCTTTACCAGGTGCTCCATAACCTACAACTTTTTTCTTTTCTCTCTTAGCTTTTATAAGAAATTCTAAAATCTTTCTTTTGGTTTCTTCCACATTCTCATTAAAACTACTATAATATTCAATATTTTTTACGCCAATGTCTAATTCTCTAAGTAGAAGGTTTTTGGCTTGAGAAGATACCGGCTTGGACTCATCATCTATATGTTTCGCATATATTCTAAGTGAGCCACCATGGGTTGGTAACTCTTCTACATCCCAAACTTTTAATCCGTGAAATTCAAACATTTCAGATACTACAGTAAAAGATAAATAGAAGAAATGCTCATGGTAAATTGTATCAAATTGGTTTTCTTCAATCAATCTTTGTAAATGGGGAAACTCCATTGTTATGATTCCACCGGGTTTGAGGAATATTTTCAACCCTTCTATAAAATCATTTATGTTAGGTACATGTGCCAATACATTGTTACCCAATAATAAATCGGGTTGACCATATTTTTCCTTCAAATAGAGGGCAGTTTCTCTCCCGAAAAACTTTACTTCGGTTCTAATATTTTTTTCTTTAATTGCAAATTCTGCAATATTGGCTGCAGGTTCGATCCCAAGTACAGGAATGTCTTGTTCTAGAAACCACTGTAATAAATAGCCATCATTACTTGCAATTTCCGCTACTAAATTATGTTTGCCAAATTCAAATTTTTCAATCATTAAATCGACATAATCTTTAGCATGTTTTACCCAACTATCAGAATAAGATGAATAATAGGCATATTCATGATATATATCGGATGGAGAAACAAATTCTTGAAGTTGAACTAAGTAGCATTTTTCACAAATATAAGTATGCAAGGGATAATGAGCTTCCATTTGATTTAATTCATCCCGATGAACATATTCTTCACAAAGAGGTTGCATTCCCAGATTAATAAAAGTTTGATTCAAATGGCTACTGCAAAATTTACATTTTGGAATATTGTTAGTTAATTTCTTATTCATATACTTATTTTCTAAAACATAAATTATTATCTATAATGTTATGATCGAGTAATTGATTAATCACATGTAATCTAATCAAATTTGAATTTCTAAAATTCTTATTTTTCAATTCAATGGCATTAATTCCATGAATTAAATCTGTTACTGTCATTTTTAAGTCAAATATAGGTTGATGCAGTGGGGCTAATTTTTCAAAAAGATCAAAATTAACTTGATATGATCTTTTATCAGGAGCAGCTTTCTGATTAATATGAACTTCAACATCACCTAATATTTTTTGAACTGAATAGGCTATTTCTTTTACTTGATAATTCCAGTTATTGCTGCCTGTATTTACCCTAATAAAATTACCTCCTTCTGAAATTGTTCTTTCATGAGCCCATCGTATTGCTCTTGCCATGTCCAATACATTGATTAAAGGTCTCCATGGCGTTCCATCACTTAAAATTTCAATTTTTTTGTTAAGTATTCCTCCGGCAACAAAATCATTTACTACCAAATCTAAGCGCAGTCTGTCACTCATACCACAAGCAGTTGCAAAACGTAAGCATGTAATTTTAAATTCATCACTTGCCAAAGGATATAAATCTTCTTCAGATTTTACTTTAGATTTTGCATAGGGTGTTAAAGGATCTAAATCTGAATTTTCCTTTCTAGGTGAATCTGACGCAAATCCATATACACTACAGCTTGACGCAAAAATAAAATTTTTTACACCAGCATCTTTTGACATTTTAGCAATATCAATTGTAGATTTGTAATTAATATCAAAAGTTTGATTTTCAAATTGATTACTTAAAGGATCATTTGAAATGGCAGCAAGAGATATAACAGTATCAACACCTTCCAGTACTCTGGCATCCAAATTCCGTACATCACCGAAAATCTGTTTATTTAGATAGTTCTCGGCTGTAATTAGCGAAGAAGTATTTTGCCTCATAAAATAACCACAATCATAACCGATAAGCTCAGCTTCCGGAAAGTGATCTCTAAATTCTTTTACCACACCTGGCCCCACATAACCCAAATTTCCCGTAATTAAAACTTTCATTTTTATTGATTATTTACATATGAATATATGAAACATAATTTACTAAAATTTATTATAATTTTATTTAATTATTTGCCTGATCTTAATTGCCTAATTTCTTTCCAATTTTTATACTTTCATTTTTTTTGAGAGAATATTCTATTTTATTCTTTCATGAACCAGATATTTAGCAATGGCAAAACTGCAGGTAAAAGCTGGAGAAACTGCGTTTAGAATATGCAAAGAATTAGGATCGCCTTCTATGATAAAATCCATTTCCAATTCAAGTGTTTTTTTATTTAATAACTGGGCTCGTATTCCTGGAGAAAGCCACTCCCTATATAAGTTTTCATTGCATTGTTTGGTTAATTTACTAGCTTGACGAATAAAATATTTTCGATTGTATTTTTTAATTTCACCATAAACTAGTCCCCTGAAATTAAATGAATTAGTTATGAATAATTTAGCCTGATAAAACATAATTTCAAGAAATTCATTCATTTTGAAATTCTTAAATCCACTATAATTCTCTCTCCAAAATGACGGGAAAGAAGTTGGGCCAATTTTAATTTGATTTCGTGAGGTAATGGTATAATGAACTCCCAGGAAAGGGTTTAGTATATTTGGAACAGGATAGATATTGGTTTTGATAGGTAAATCTTCACCGCCATATTTTAGGTACCTTCCTTTAAACGGAATAATAATTCGATTTTTGGAAAAACCAAATTTTTTAGCGATTACATCTGCATATAACCCTGCGGCATTAATCAGAAATCCTATTTTGAATGATTCTTTATTGGTTTTAACCAACCCATTGTGTTTTTTTAAGAATTTTGTATTGAAATAGAAATCGACATGATTATTTGACAATATGGCTTTAAGTTTCTGGCAAATTTCAATGGGATCCACACTGGCTGTTGTTGGTGAATAAAGTGCCTTTTTGTAAGTTTTAGAATTTGGTTCAATACTTTTAAGCTCTTCTTCATCGATTAATTTCATTTTTACGCCATTTGCCTTTCCTCTTTCTGCAAGTTTAAACAATGTTGATAATTCTTCCTCATTCGTGGCAACAACAACTTTCTTACAATAATTTACCTTAAGATCATTGCTTTTGCAAAAAGCTTTCATCAGGTTATTGCCTTCAATAGAAAATTTTGCTTTCAACGAATCGGATGAATAGTAGAAACCAGCATGAAGAACACCACTATTTCTACCACTGGCATGAAAAGCAACATCTGTTTCTTTTTCTATAATAGCAATACTTTTTTCGGGCTTACTTTTTCTTAGTTCATAGGCAATTGTTAATCCAATAATACCTGCTCCAATTATGATATAGTCATATTCTTTGTAACTTTCCATCCAATAAAAATAAAATTTGATCAATTAAAATATGATCAAATTTAACAAATGATATTTTCAAAATCTCAATACTTTTAATATATTTTTGAATTAAATTAGAGTTTATAATAGTTATCAGTTCTATGATAATTTTCGGATCCCATCAATAAAATATTTGCTAATTAAAGTTTTGATTCTCTTCGGAAAAAATAATAATATCTACTTTATTTGCTCAACAATCTAGGGTTGAGTAATATTAATCAGTGAATTTATAAAAAATAAGTTATAGGGTGACATTCAATAAGTTGTATCAATTGTTTTTAAGTATTTTTTGTATGGCTTCTAAAGAGACTCGTTTTCTCATCATTTTCATTTTTCGTCTGAAATATTTTTTCTGATGTTTAGTTCCTTGATTGTCAATGCAATTTCTAAAATTATTAAATACTGAAATTGTATTTGATGGAGTAGAGGCATTGAAAGGATTTATTTGCATGATAAAGCTACTGATAAAATGTTTCCATTTCAATGCAGATACTTCATTTGAAGTTAGTATTTGTTGCATTTCATTCCGGAAAAAATCAGGTTGTTCAGAGGTGTCGTAAATCCTGATATCATTTATATCGGATTGGCTAAAGAAATTAACCAGAATATTTTGAATTTTTTCAAAATATTCCTCCTTTTTAACAAAAATATAAGTCCCAATTGTAGAATTAAAAATAAAGGGTTTATAGTACAAAACAGACTCGAAATGTTCATTAAGCGATGCTTGTTTTTCCCTATCCAAAATCAATGTTTGATTATTATTTATTTTTAAGACCAGACAACAGATCATTGAAGAATAAATTTAAATTAATTATATCATAGATTCTCAATTAATAATATTATCAGGCATTCTAAATGTGATCAGAATACCTGAGAATACCAATAATCCAACATCAAGCCAGGTCAAAACGGTCAAGGTTCATTACCTTGGACCATGCAGAAATAAAATCTTGAACGAATTGCTTTTCAGAGTCCTTACATCCGTAAACTTCAGCCAAAGCCCGTAATTCAGAATTTGAACCAAAGATTAGATCCACACGGGTGCCTGTCCACTTGAGTTCACCTGTTACACGATCACGACCTTCAAACACATCATCTGATTCAGAAGTTGCTTTCCAAGTTGTTCCCAAATCTAGGAGATTGACAAAAAAGTCATTACTGAGAGTGTCTGTTTTATTGGTAAAAACGCCATGTTGGGATTTATCAAAATTGGTATCAAGTACACGTAAACCACCGATAAGAACCGTCATTTCAGGTGCGGTTAAAGTCAGTAATTGCGCTCTGTCAATCAACATTTCTTCTTCTGATGCTGTATGTTTGGGCCTAAAATAGTTTCGAAAACCATCCGTTGCAGGCATCAGCGCATTGAATGATTCAATATCTGTTTGTTCCTGCGTTGAATCTGCTCTCCCAGGGGTAAAAGGTACTGTGACATCTTGATCGGCATTTTTTGCTGCCTTCTCAATACCTGCACATCCTCCTAAAACAATCAAATCTGCAAGAGAAACGATTTTATCAGTTTCTTGAGCATCGTTAAATTCTTTTTGAATGCTTTCAAGTGTATTTAATACAGCTCCCAATTGGCTGGGATTGTTGACTTCCCAATATTTTTGAGGTGCCAATCGAATTCGTCCTCCATTTGCACCTCCGCGTTTGTCCGACCCACGAAATGTTGATGCGGAAGCCCATGCAGTTGAAATCAACTGAGATACGGATAATCCGGAACTAAGCATGTTGTGCTTTAATTCTGCAATATCATGATCACTAATCAATTCATGTTTAACGGTGGGTATAGGGTCTTGCCAGATCAGTTCTTCACTAGGAATTTCAGGACCCAAATAAAGGGTTATTGGACCCATATCACGATGGGTCAGCTTGTACCATGCCCTGGCAAATGCATCTGCAAATTCATCCGGATTCTCGTAAAATCGTTTTGAGATCGGTCCATAAATGGGATCAGCTTTTAAAGAAAGGTCAGTGGTAAGCATAAATGGCGCATGACTTTTTGTTGAATCATGTGCATCTGGAACTAACCCTGCACCTTCATTGTTTTTGGGTTTCCATTGGTGGGCTCCGGCTGGACTCTTTGTCAATTCCCAATCATATTCGAACAGGTTCTCAAAGAAATTGTTGCTCCATTTCGTTGGTGTAGTCGTCCAGGCCCCTTCAAGACCACTTGTAATAGTGTGTTCAGAATGGCCACTGCCATAATTATTTTTCCACCCCAGGCTTTGTTCCTCAATATTCGCTGCTGCGGGTTCGGGTTCAACATACTTATCAGGATCAGCTGCACCATGTGTTTTGCCAAATGTATGACCACCTGCAATGAGTGCCACTGTTTCTTCATCATTCATCGCCATACGGCCAAAGGTTTCTCGAATATCACGAGCTGCCGCAATTGGATCGGGATTTCCATTAGGTCCCTGAGGATTTACGTAAATCAGTCCCATCTGAACATTACCCAATGGATTTTCTAGTTCACGGTCACCAGTATAACGTTTGTCGCCTAACCATTCACCTTCGGTACCCCAATAAATATCTTCCTCAGGCTCCCAAACATCTTCACGGCCTCCTGCAAAGCCAAAAGTTTTAAAGCCCATTGATTCAAGAGCGCAGTTTCCGGCAAGAATCATCAGATCTGCCCATGAAATTTTCTTCCCATATTTTTGTTTGATAGGCCATAGCAATAGCCGTGCCTTGTCAAGGTTTGCATTGTCCGGCCAGCTATTGAGTGGTGCAAATCGTTGGCTGCCGGAACCACCACCACCGCGGCCATCTGCAATTCGATAGGTACCTGCACTATGCCAGGCCATCCTAATAAACAAAGGCCCATAATGGCCATAATCCGCTGGCCACCATTCTTGAGAATCCGTCATAAGTTTGAAAAGATCGTTTTTTACAGTTTCTAAATTGAGTTTCTTAAATTCTTCTGCATAATTGAAGTCTGCATGCATTGGATCGGAAAGTGAGGAATGTTGACGAAGTATATTTAAATTTAATTGATTTGGCCACCAATCATGATTTTTTGTGCCACCACCAGCACTTTGTTTTATTGCGCCACTGGTAAATGGACACTTTCCGGTACCATTGTTCTGGTGATTGGAATTAGCAGTTGAGGAGTTTGAATTTGGGTTAGTTTCCATGGTGAATTAATTTTAGTTATTTGACCTATAAGGTATAAAACTTAAAATAAAAATTTCGGATCAGTGTATTAATTTTTTTGATAGTTGTATAAATGATGCTTATGGTTCTTGCTAAATCATAATAAACTCTGATACCTCTACCTTAAGATTCTTTAAAAAGGCATCAAAAATTCTTTTCAAATTGAACCTAGAGAATTTGAATATTCTACATTATTTAAGAACATAACCATAAACAATTATTCTGTAAACGACACAAATATTCCTGTCACTGGTGTGTGAAATATTTATAAGGCATGACATTGACAGGAATATTTTTTTGAGTTTAGATTAAATTTAATTTCTTTGTTACCGATTAATTTCTAATTTGATACAATGAATTTAAAATCATTTCATCTATTGATTATAATGGCTTCTTTTTTTGTTTCGAATCAATTAATGGCCCAAAGTAACCCAGTTGAGATTACGGGTCAGATTATTGATGAATCGAGCCAGGAACCCATACCCTTTGTAACCGTACTGATTGTTAACATTGAAACCAGTGAAAATATAACAGGAACAACGATTGGTGATGATGGTAAGTTTGAATTAAAAGCCAATACAACCAATTTTTATGTTGAGGTCAGTTTTATCGGTTACGAATCACAGAAGATCAGCAATATCGATCAGAATTCAAATCGGATTCGTCTTGGAGTTATCGCTCTTAAAAAAGAAGATCAAGTATTGGAAGAAGTAGAATTAAGAGCCGAAAAATCATCTACTGAATTCAAGTTGGACCGACGAATTTTTAATGTTGGTAAAGATCTCAGTACAACCGGGATGGGGGCTTTGGAAGTGTTGAACAATGTGCCATCGGTCAATGTCAGTATAGAAGGTGAAGTGAGTTTAAGAGGGAATTCTGGTGTTCAAATTCTGATCGATGGAAAGCCTTCAATTTTGGCAGATGACCCTGCGAATACCCTGAGTTCTATTACTGCAGATATGATCGATAGAATAGAGGTAATCACCAATCCATCAGCTAAATACGACGCGGAAGGAACCGCAGGAATATTGAATATTGTATTGAAAAAAGAAGAAAAGAAAGGGATGAACGGATCTGTTACATTGAATACCGGAATTCCTGATAATCATAGTATTGGATTTAGTTTGAACAGACGAACGGAAAAGTTTAATCTTTTTACTCAGTTGGGATTGGGTTATCGTTCATTGCCCAGTGATAGTGAAAACAGCAGTGTAGATTTGATACAAAATACAACTGTGAACAGTATCGGAACGGCTTATAGAAATGAAAATTTTTACAATATTATTTTAGGTGCTGATTATTATCTTACACCTCTAAATGTGATTACCTTATCTGGAAATTATGCCTATGAAATAGAAGACCAACCTTCTAACTATGATTTTAGCTATTACGATTCAATGGGTGATCTAATTTATCAGTGGAACAGAAATGAAACTACGGAAGCTACCAATCCAAAATGGCAATACGAGTTACAATACAAAAGAGATTTTAAAGATCATGAAGATCATATATTACTTTTTAGTGCTTTGGGGCGATTTTTTGGAAAGGACCAGGAATCTGAGTTTATTGTCACTAATATATATGGCGATAGGGATTCAAATGATCAACAAACAGAAACTGAATTCCAACAAGCTGATTATACCTTTAAATTGGACTATACCAAGCCTATTTCAGATAAAATGACGATTGAAACTGGTTCACAATATGTTATTAATGATGTGGGTAATAACTACGAAGTTAGAGATTTGATTGACGGTGATTGGGTTACCAATCCTGATCTTACCAATAATTTCGAGTATGATCAAAAAGTTTTTGGAATTTATGGAACCTTTTCCTTAGAAGGTAATGTTTGGGGAATTAAAGGAGGCCTTCGTATTGAGAATACCGATTTGAAAACACTGCTCACCAACACCAATGAAGAAAACCATCAAAACTACACTGATTTATTTCCCAGCGCACATGTTTCTTATAAATTATCTGATATTACCTCCTTTCAGGGAGGGTATTCCAAACGGATATTCCGTCCGAGACTGTGGGATTTGAATCCCTTTTTTAATATACGAAACGATTTTTTTATTCGAAAAGGAAATCCCTATTTGAGACCTGAGTATTCAGATTCATTCGAGATCACAAGTATTTATGTTTATGAAAAATTTTCAATTAATGCAGGTATTTATTATCTCTATACAACTGATGTTGTTGAACGTATAACTACTTTTGAGGATAATGTGAGCATCACAACACCAGAAAATGTTGGTACTAAGAATAAAACCGGTTTAGAGATTAATTTCAAGTACAATCCTAATAATTGGTTAACCCTAAGTGGAGATTTTAACTATGGGTATTTTAAGCGATATGGTGATTATGAAGATCAAAATTTTGATTTTACCGGAGACCAATGGACTTCTAGACTGACCGGAAAATTTAAATTGCCGGCCGATATTGAAGTCGAACTAATTGGAAATCATCAATCGGATTTTCAAACCATTCAAAGTGAGGTTTCCAGCGTTGCTTATGCCGATTTAGGTTTTAGAAAGAAAATTTCAAAAGGCAAGTTGGTGATCAATTTTAGCGTTAGAGATTTGTTTGAATCTAGAAACAGAGAAATCATTACCTCTCAACCTGAGTTTTATGTGTATAGTAATAGTACGAGGGGACGATTTTTTACCTTGGGTTTGAGTTATGGATTTGGAAAAGGCGAAGCCATGAGCTATTCCGGACGAAGAAGATAGTTGTCATTGTAGAAAAAATTAAAAGTATATAATCTATAAAATCCAGGACCATAAATCTTTATAGGAGAACCCTTATAGGTTGATTAATATTTTAATGATTCAATAAAAATGAAAAATTTTAATACCAATGCTAATGATGAGCATATGATATTAGATACCTACATTTGTTACATATGATCTTGAGATCTCTCATATTTACCTTATTCATTTATGGTTCTGTTTTTAGTCAAAACAAAGAAGTTTTTGTAAAATGGAATGATGAAGAGATTGACCTTGATGGCTTACTAAACGAATCTATCTGGCAAGAGGTAACGCCTGCGACCAATTTCTGGCAACACTTCCCAACAGATTCTCTTCAAAGCACCTATCAAACGGAGATCAAAATGTTGTATAATGAGAAATATCTCTATATAGGAATTGTTGTATCTGCACCAGGAAAGGACTATGTAATTCCTTCACTTCGCAGGGATTTTTTAGCCTTGGGAAATGACAATATCAGTTTGCTTTTCGATACTTTTAATGATGGCAATAATGCCTTCTTTTTTGGCACCAATCCGAAAGGGGTGCAGCGGGAAGCCTTGATATCGGGTGGAGGTGCCGATTATAATGATTTTAGAAGTACCTGGGATGTAAAATGGGAGAATGCCTCTATGATTTATGATGATCACTATACTGCAGAAATGAAGATACCCATGTCGTCTTTTAAATTTAAAGAAGGAGTATCCAAATGGCGATTCAATGCATATAGATATGATACTCAATCCAATGAATGGAGTTCATGGACAAGAATTCCACAGAATCAAAATATTATCAATTTGGCCTTTATGAGTGATATGGTATTTGAAAGACCCTTGGGAAAATCAAAAACTCCTTTTGCAGTGATTCCTTATACCTTAGGAAGTCTTACAAAGGATTTTCAGGGGAATTCAACAGAGGCAGAACTATCAATTGGAGGTGATGCCAAAATTCCAATTGGGAGTAGTTTAAACCTGGACCTGACTATCAATCCTGATTTTTCACAAGTGGAAGTTGATGAGCTGGTAATCAACCTGACTCGATTTGAGGTTTTTTTGCCAGAAAAAAGGCAATTTTTTATTGATAATGCGGACCTGTTTGCCGATTTCGGAAATAGCAGATCTTCCAATCCTTTCTTTTCAAGGCGAATTGGTATTGCAGAAAATCTGAAAGGAGATAATATTGAGAACAGTATCATTATGGGAGCAAGATTGAGTGGTAAATTAACTAAAAATCTAAGGATTGGGGTACTCGATGTTCAAACCGCAGAAGATACTGAAAACGAAATACCCACCAATAATAATATGGTAATTGCCCTTCAACAAAAGGTTTTTAACCGTTCGAATGTAGGTTTTATTTTTGTGAATCGACAAGTGACTAAAGATACAGATTTTGTGGATGAAGCCGAAGAATATAATCGTGTGATGGGTCTTGATTTCAATTTACAATCTGAAGACAATAAATGGACTGGAAAGTATTATTTGCACAAATCGTTTACACCGGAAGCCGGAGATAAAGAATTTTCATCTGGAGGGTTTTTGGAATATAATACCAGAAAATGGAAATTGAATATGGGAAGTACTTATGTTGGAGAAGATTTTAAAGCTGATTTGGGTTATGTAAGACGCAATGATATTTTTACAATCGATCCTGTGATAACCAGGGTGTTTTATCCTGTAGATTCAAAGATTAACACCCATACATTGGAATTAAGAACATCCTCTACTTGGAGTCCTGAATTGGATTTTCTTCATACAGATGCCATGATGGATATGGAATATCAAATACAATTTTTGAATCAAAGCAATATAGAAGTGGCTCTCAATCATAGATATACCTATCTGCTTGATGATTTCGACCCTACAGGGTCGGAAGATGGAATTCCGTTACCAGCTTTCACTGATTATAATTATACCAAATTGGATTTTAGTTATCAATCTGACAGAAGAAAGGTGTTTTCGTTTACCGCAAGAACCGATGTGGGACAATTTTTTAATGGAAACATATTTTCATTAACCAGTGATTTGAGATTGCGATTACAACCATATTTTACTGCATCCATTAGCTCAAGTTATAATTATATTGACTTGCCAGATCCATATGCTACAGAATCCATTTGGTTTGTGGGTCCAAAAATGGAATTTACTTTTAGCAAAAAATTATTCTGGTCCACTTTTATTCAATATAATAGTCAGGAGGAAGATTTCAGTATCAATTCAAGATTACAGTGGCGTTTCAAACCCTTATCGGATTTGTTTGTGGTTTATAATGACAACTATACAACCATTCCGTTTTCGCCGGGTACCAGGGCTTTTATTGTTAAATTCACCTATTGGATCAATATATAAGAAATATTTATTCTATAGGATATTTTAATCCAACCTTTTTTCTAACATCATCTAAAATTGAAATCAAATCCAAACTATTTTGATGAGACCAAAGTTTACTTTCAATTTGACTCATATTTAAACATTTGTGGCATTCTTCTATTTCGTAGGTAAAACCCAAACCATTTGTTGGATTATCTATGATTTTTATTTCGTCACCCTTTATTAAAGAAATGCTTTGTGCAGCATGCCAGGGATCGTTGATTTTAATTTGAGCTTGAGTGCCACATATTTTTGCAATCAATTCTGATTTGGACGTAAAACTACTATATAGAATTGCCTGAGCCGACTCATATTCAAAAATCATTGAAGTTTGCATATCACATTGTGTTTCAGGATGAAAAATTGAAGCAGCTAGAATATTTTTTGGTTTACCTAACAGCATATATGCTAGAAATGCCGGATAAATACCGATATCAAGTATCGTTCCACCTCCCAACTCCAAATTCATTACCCGGCCATCTAAGGGTTTATCTGATTTAAAGGAGAAGTCGGCATTGATATATTTTATCTCACCCAATTCTTTATTTTCGATAAGTCTTATAGTTTCCAGAAAACTTGGATTGAAACGGGTCCATAAGGCTTCCATAAAAAACTTTTGGGTTCGTCTAGAAACATCCAAAATACTTTGGGCTTCTTTGGCATTGATAGCCAGTGGCTTTTCACATAAAACATGTTTTCCATTTTCCAT
>JAUXGV010000157.1 GCA_030621915.1 Flavobacteriaceae bacterium | reverse complement strand
AGCCATGGTTTGCAATACATCATTGCGTTGTTCTGATGTTAATATCGTATTCATTTGGATAATATTTCTTTTAAGGCTTTGATTAAAACATCAATATGTGCCTTGGTTACAGTTAATGGAGGTAAAATTCGCAATAGGTTTTTGTTCAATGCTCCGCCAGTAAAAATTTGATAGTCATAAATCAGTTGTTTTCTTAAATCACTTACTTCAAAATTAAATTCAACGCCTGTCATCAACCCTCTTCCTTTTACCTTTTTAACTTGAGTAATTTGCTTTATTTCTGATAAAAAATAATTGGATACTTCAATTACATTTTCCATCAATTCTTCCGTTTCAATCACTTCTAAAACCGATAATGCCGCTGTACAAGCCATATGATTTCCCCCAAATGTGGTTCCCAACATACCATAAGAGGCTTTTAATTTTGGCGCAATTAATACGCCACCCATTGGAAAACCATTGGCCATTCCCTTGGCTGTAGTTATAATATCCGGCTTAATATTGTGATATTGAAATGCAAAGAATTTTCCGCTTCTCCCATAACCTGATTGAATCTCATCCAGAATTAATATTGCCTGATAATCATCACAAAGTTTTTCAAGTGCAACAAAAAAATCTGTTCTTCCCTGATCTAATCCTCCAACACCTTGAATCCCCTCAATAATGATGGCACATACATCATTTTTTTTAAGTTCAGTTTCAACCAAACCGATATCATTCAATGGTAAGAAAGTTGTTATCTGTTGTTTATTTAAAGGAGCATTAATTTTTGGATTATCAGTAACAGCAACAGCTGCAGATGTCCTCCCATGAAAAGAATTTTGAAATGAAATTACTCTTGATTTACCCGTTTGAAAAGAAGCTAGTTTTAAGGCATTTTCATTGGCTTCAGCACCAGAATTACATAGAAACAAATTGTACTCAGGACATTTTGAAATTTCTCCCAATTTATTCGCCAATTCAACTTGCAACGGATTTTGAATTGCATTGGAATAGAACCCTAACTTATCTAACTGGTTTTTCAATTTTGCCACATAAATGGGATGCGTATGTCCAATAGAAATAACTCCATGGCCTCCATATAAATCAAGATACTTTATATTATTATCGTCATATAAGTAACAATCTTTAGCTTTGACTGGAGTTACATCATACAAAGGGTATACTTCAAATAAATTCATTTTTTAAATTTTAAATTTGGTTTATTTTTTCATAGGAAGTCACCAATCCCTTAATTAAAGAAGAACTTAAACCTTGATGTTCCATTTCATTTAACCCTTCAATAGTACAACCGCTTGGAGTTGTTACCTTATCTATTTCTTGTTCAGGATGACTGCCTGAATCGATTAATAAACTTGCCGCACCCAAACAGGTTTGCATCGATAACTTTTGGGCTTCATCACTGTCAAAACCCAATTGAACCGCGCCTTGTGCGGTAGCCCTGATCAATCGCATCCAAAATGCAATACCACTAGCACAAATTACGGTAGCAGCCTGCATGTGTTTTTCATCAATACAAAGGGTTTGCCCCAAAGAATTAAATATGGTTTTGGCACAGTACATTTTTAAGTTAGCCGTTTCATTGCCACTTAAGCAAGTCATTGATTGTCCAACAGATATCGCGGTATTTGGCATAGCCCTTATAATTGGCACATTACTTCCCAAAATAGCTTCGATCTCATCTATTTTCCTTCCTGTTGCCACCGAAATAATGGTATGTTTATTTGGATTAATGACATCTTTTATTTCCTCTAAAATAGTTATCAATTGAGCCGGTAAAACAGCTATAATGATTACATCAGAATATTTGACTACTCTTTTGTTATCCGTGGTAATTTTAATTATTGATAATTTTTTTAAAATTGATAATGTATCAATATTTCTTTTAGACAGATAAATAGATTGACATTTAATTTCTTTTTTTTGGCCCAATATTCCAACCGCGATCGAATAGCCTAAATTCCCGGCACCAATAATTCCTATTTTCATATTAATTAAATTTTATATAATTAGATTAGACATTTTTTAAAAATAATTTGCTTTTAACTTTAACCCTAAGGATTCTTCCAAGCCAAAAATAAGATTCATATTTTGAACTGCTTGTCCAGAAGCTCCTTTTAATAAATTATCAATTACACTGGTAATTAATAATTTATTATTATGCTGTTGCAAATGGATAATACAATTATTTGTATTAACAACCTGTTTCAAATGAATATTTGATTTTGACATATGAGTAAATTCCGCATGTGCATAGAATTTTTCATAAATCGAATATGCTTCTTCTAGTGTTCCTGCAAAATCTGTATATATAGATGCAAAAATCCCTCTGCTAAAATTCCCTCTATTTGGAATAAAAAATAACTCATCATTAAAATCAGATTGTAAAGTTTGCATACTTTCATTAATTTCATCCAAATGTTGATGAGTAAAAGCCTTATACACTGAAAAATTATTATCTCTCCAGCTAAAATGTGTGGTTGCTGAAGGAGATACTCCGGCTCCCGTTGCACCCGTTGTTGCATTGATATGCACTGAACTATTTAATAACCCCATATTCGCCAATGGTAAAATTCCGAGTTGAATTGCTGTTGCAAAACATCCCGGATTGGCAATATTACTTGCTGATTCAATCCTGTCTTTTTGCAATTCAGGTAGGCCATAAACGAATTCTTTACCATTAAAAACAGCATCATTCTTCAACCTGAAATCATTACTTAAGTCAATGATTTTTGTGGTCTCAGAAAATGAATTATTCATTAGAAATGAGGTTGAATTACCATGCCCCAAACAGAGAAAGACCACTTCAATTTCACTATTGATTGTATTGCTAAATGATTGTTCTGTTTGACCAACCATATCCTGATGTACATCATAAATTTTGTTGCCAGCGTTTGAAGTGCTAAAAACAAAATCTATTTCAACTGCAGGGTGATTTATTAATATTCTTATTAATTCTCCTGCGGTATATCCTGCTCCTCCAATGATTCCTGCTTTAATCATAATTACGAATTTACATGGTTAAATATTTTGCCTTGATTGGCAGTGATTTTAATGAAGCCCTTGGCATCATCAGCTGTCCATCCCTCATTGGTTTCTCCATAACTTGCAAAGGTTGAATTCATCAAATCGTGATTTGAATGAATACCATTGATGGTAAATCTATAAGGATGCAAAGTAACAAATACATCTCCACTTACATTTTTTTGAGTGTCTGTTAAAAACACTTCTATATTTCTCATGACTTCGTCCAAATAATGACCTTCATGTAGCATCATACCATACCAATTTCCCAATTGTTCTTTATGATGTTGTTGCCATTTGGTAAGTGTGTGCTTTTCTAGAGTATGATGAGCCTTAATAATAACCAATGGAGCCGACGCCTCAAATCCAACTCTACCTTTAATTCCAATGATTGTATCTCCCACATGAATATCTCTTCCAATGGCATATTTAGAAGCCAATTCATTTAGTTTTTCAATATTATTTACCGAAGTATCTTTATTGTTGTCAATGGCAACTAATTCTCCTTTTTCAAATGTTAATTTAACATTTAATGGTTCTGATAATTCCAATTGACTCGGATAAGCTTCATCCGGTAATGGTAGATTTGAAGTGAGGGTTTCTTCACCACCAACACTGGTTCCCCAAAGGCCTTTATTAATGGAATATTTAGCCTTTTCCCAAGGTAAATCTATCCCTTCTTCTTTTAGATAATCAATCTCAGTTTGTCTGGCTAGTTTATTGTCTCTAATTGGAGTAATAATTTCAATTTCAGGTGCTAATATTTGAAAAATCATATCAAATCTAACTTGATCATTTCCTGCACCTGTACTACCATGAGCAATATAATTAGCTCCTATTTTTTTTGCATGATTTGCAATTTCAATGGCTTGTACAATTCGCTCAGCACTTACTGATAATGGATAGGTATTGTTTTTTAAAACATTCCCGAAAACTAAATATTTTACAACTTTTTCATAAAAAACATCCACAGCATTTATTGACTTATATGTTGTAGCACCCAATTGAATGGCCTTTTCACCAATTGATTTAATCTCCTCGTCACTAAAACCGCCAGTATTTACACTAACTGCATGAACTTCATAATTTTCTTCTTTTGATAAATATTTTGCGCAATATGAGGTATCCAAGCCTCCACTATATGCTAAAAGTAATTTCTTCATTTTATGTTTCTTTTATCTGATTTTTTTAAAAGTAAAACCTGTTTTATTCTTTTTAATCTGCTTAATGTTTTCGAATTGTAAGCGTGTTCCTTTATATTTTCATTATGTTCAGGGTTGTATAGCATACCTGTGCACAAGCACATTTTTTTTTGGGTTCGTTGTAAAACGTCGTAATTTGTGCATGTTTTACAGCCTTTCCAAAATTCCGGATCGTCTGTCAATTCTGAAAATGTTACAGGTTTGTAACCCAATTCATAATTAATTTTCATTACTGCCAAGCCTGTCGTTATTCCAAATATTTTAGCGTCGGGATATCTTTTCTTTGAATGATTAAAAACTTTGGTTTTAATTTTTTTTGCCAAGCCTTGTTTTCGATAATTTTCATGAACAATTAAACCCGAATGTACCACATAGTTTTTATTACTAAATATTTCTATATAACAAAATCCTGCAAAATCATTTCCATCCAATGCTATGATGGCATTGCCATTAATTATTTTGGTTTCAATATAATCAGGCGTTCTCTTAGCAATACCAGTACCTCTTTGCTCAGCAGACTTATCAATGGTTTCGCTAATTATATTTGCGTATTTAATATGTTTATGAGTTGCAATTACAATTTCCATTGTATTGATTTTAAAATATTCTATATATATAATTTGAATTTAAATGCAGAGATGGACTCACCTAACTCTATAATTTGAAGATACCCTTACGGGCGACGACGACGAATTTGAGGTATAACTGTATTAAAAATTGTAAATTTCGAATTTTTTATGTTAGTTATAAATTGCATTTTGAATAATTGTGATTGTGAAAATAATAAAATTTGATAATAATAAATATTAGCTACGGCGCAAGGGATAGCGGCGAATTTCATTTCTTGTAGTATGTGTATAATTTGTTTTCACTTTGCAATAGTACAACAATATATTAAATCAAAAAAGAAATTATTTGATTTTTGTAATACTTTTTAATTTTCTTTAACGATTACATATCAAATGAGTCTTTTTCTAAAGTTTTCTTTAACAAATTGAATAATCCTTTTCAACTCCACAATATCTGCATCCAAAATAGTTGCAATTTCCTGTAAATTCAATTTCCCTAAAACATATAAGTCAACTACATTGGAAGTTTGTAAAGGTAAATTATCATACATTCCTTGTAATATATTTCTTCTGCTTTTAAATTCATTTACTGAGTTTTTTTTAATCCCTAGAAATGTCATTACGTTTTCATGTGATTCTTCATTGGTTAAAAAATGATGATCATGGTCATTTTGATGATATGAGATATCATCCAATTCTTCATTCATAATTAAATCCATTCCTCCATCAATCGTAAAATTTTCTTCTAATAATTTCAATTCTTCTTCTAAAATTTCCTTTGTACTGATTGATTTTTTATGCCATTTCTCATTCTCCAACAAATTTGCCAATTTCTTATTAGCCTTATCGAACATCAACAATCTAAGTTCCTCCCATTCCAGTTTATGATGAATTTTACTTTCATAAATACTCAAAACAACATCATCAATAATTCCATTTGACTGAAACATGTTTTTGGGTAAAATCCCATAACTCTCACCTACTTTTAATCTTTGCTTGACATATGGATGTAATAAATGAATAATACTAAGCGTTTTTTTATCTAAATTTATTGATCTTTTTGTAAGTGTATTTTTATAAGAATCTACCATGACAATCTGTTTAAAATCACTTTTAAAGTTACAAAAATTAAAGTTTTTTCAGAGGTTTTTATTGACTTATTATAGTTACTAAAATTGGCTATCTAGCATCCAGAACTATCTAAAACTGAATTATTAAAAATAATAATTGCAGATTATGTTGAATATCAAATATTTATATTGGAAGTTTTTAGGACTTTTTAACAATTTTGCAATTAGAAGGATCGCTTTTATATTTTTGAATTAGAAAGAAGTTCTATATGATTCGTAAAGAATTTAAATTTAATCTATATAACACAAATTTTTACGGCAAGTATTTTCAGCCTGAAAATGTAAAGGCAGTAGTTGTATTGATTCATGGAATGGGTGAACATTCTGAATGCTATGAAAATCTTGTTATACCGCTTTTAAATAAAAACTTCTTTGCTGTGATCACCTATGATCAATTTGGCCATGGTAAAACAGAAGGAAAACGAGGCCATAACCCAGGTTTTGATGCAGTATTAGATTGTGTTGATTTTATTCTTAAAAAATCGAATACTATTTTTGTTGACAAACCAGTCCTCCTTTATGGACATAGTATGGGAGGCAATGTGGTGATTAATTATGCTTTGAAAAGAAAAAACAATCTGCAGGGAATAATTGCAACAAGCCCACTATTACGGTTGGCATTTGATCCTCCGGAATGGAAACTTTTGGCAGGAAAACTTTTACAAAAATTGTTGCCATCATTTACAATGGATAGTGAATTGGAAACAGGAGCAATATCCCGGGATGAAAATGAAGTAAAGAAGTATTTAAATGACCCTTTGGTACATACCAAAATTAGTCCAAATTACTCTATAGTTTTTTTTGAAACTGGGGAATGGGCCATAAAAAATGCCGATCAATTAAAAACACCTATGCTATTGATGCATGGTACAGGTGATAGAATTACAAGTTGGAAAGCATCAGAAGAATTTGCAGGTAGATCTAAAAAAAATGTGGAATTGAAATTATATGAAAATGCATATCACGAATTGCACAATGATATAATTAAAAATGAAGTTCTTGAAAAAATGACAGATTGGATTGACAAAAGATTAACATAATAATTATTAATCCGTGGTGTCAAGTCAAGTGTAAAATGATGTATAAGTCGTTGTT
>JAUXGV010000220.1 GCA_030621915.1 Flavobacteriaceae bacterium | reverse complement strand
GGAGCAACAGGTGGTGAAATTATCGAGAACCCGATTCTTTCAAACTTTAAAGAAGGTTTATCAGTTCTTGAGTATTTTATTTCAACACACGGTGCACGTAAAGGTTTGGCCGATACAGCTTTGAAAACAGCTGATGCTGGTTACCTAACACGTCGTTTGGTAGATGTTTCACAAGATGTTATTGTAAATGAATTTGATTGTGGTACCTTAAGAGGTTTGGAAGTTAAACCACTTAAGAACAATGATGAAATTGTTGAAACACTAGGAGAAAGAATTTTAGGACGAGTTTCGTTGCATGATGTTTATAATATCAATACTGATGAATTAATTGTTGAGTCAGGAGAGTATTTTACGGAAGATGTTGTTAAGAAAATTGAAAAAACTTCTATTGATGTCATTGAAACTAGATCACCATTGACATGTGAATCTAAAAAAGGAATTTGTGCAAAATGTTATGGATATAGTTTATCGACAAACAAAATGGTTCAAATTGGTGAGTCTGTTGGAGTTATTGCTGCTCAATCCATTGGTGAGCCTGGAACTCAGTTAACTCTTCGTACTTTCCATGTAGGGGGTATTGCTGGGAACATTTCTGAAGAGAATAAGTTGATTAGTAAATTTGGTGGTAAGATCACAATTGATGATTTAAAAACTGTTGATGGAGTTGACACTGATGGTAAGGAAGTTAAAACTGTACTTTCTCGAACTGCTGAAATAAAAATTATTGATAAGAAAACAAGTATTGTATTAAGTTCCAATAATATCCCATATGGTTCGCATATTTTTGTTGATGACAAAGCAACGATTAAGGAAGGTACGGTTATTTGTCAGTGGGATCCATATAATGGTGTGATTGTTTCTGAATTTGGAGGTAAAGCTGTATTCGATGAGATCACTGAAGGTGTTACTTTCCAGGTTGAAATGGATGAGCAAACAGGATTCAAAGAAAAAGTAATTTCTGATTCTAAGAAGAAAAAAGTGATACCAACTTTACATATTCAAAATAGTAAAGGAGAAACTTTAAGATCATATAGTTTACCGGTAGGAGCTCATTTATTGATTGAAGAAAATCAAAAAATTAAAGCCGGTGAAATTATGGTGAAAATACCTCGTAAATCAGGTAAGGCTGGAGATATTACTGGAGGACTACCTCGTGTAACTGAGTTGTTTGAAGCTCGAAATCCTTCTAATCCTGCGGTTGTTTCTGAAATTGATGGTGTTGTTACCTTCGGAAAAATTAAACGTGGTAACCGTGAAATTATAGTTGAATCTAAGTTAGGTGATATTAAAAAATATTTGGTGAAATTATCTAATCAGATTCTTGTTCAGGAAAATGATTATGTTAAGGCGGGAATGGCATTGTCTGATGGGGCTACTACTCCTTCAGATATATTGAATATTCAGGGCCCAGCTAAGGTTCAAGAGTATTTGGTAAATGAAATTCAGGAAGTATACCGTTTACAAGGTGTAAAAATTAATGATAAACACTTTGAGGTTGTCGTTCGTCAAATGATGCGTAAAGTTAAAATCATTGACTCGGGAGATACTATTTTCTTAGAAAATCAATTAATTCACAAAAATAACTTTATTGAAATAAATGATAATATTTATGGAATGAAGGTTGTTGAAAATGCTGGTGGATCTGAATTGATTCAGGCAGGTCAAATTATTACGGCTCGTGAGTTAAGAGATGAGAATTCGATTTTACGCAGAAATGATAAAGAACTGGTTGAAGCTCGTGATGCGATTCCTGCAACAGCAGAACCTATTTTGCAAGGTATTACAAGAGCATCTCTTCAAACGAAATCATTTATATCAGCAGCATCATTCCAGGAAACTACAAAAGTTCTAAATGAAGCAGCAGTAAATGGTAAAGAGGATTATTTGGAAGGCTTGAAAGAAAATGTTATCGTAGGTAAACGAATTCCAGCAGGTACAGGAATGAGAATTTACGACAAACTAATCGTAGGTCCTAAAGAAGAAATGGAGAATTAATAAAAAAGGCGCGATTTTCGCGCCTTTTTTAGCTAGACTTTAATTTCAAAATTCTGATTCATTTTTGAATTATTTCGTTGGAGTTGCTAACAGGAAGGCTAATTCGGCTGTTGTTGACCACTGGATATAGAGATATTTTGAGTATAAATTTTGTTGGGAATATCGTTAATTTTGAAAATATTTTAATTATGGCTAAAGAAGAAAATAAAAACCAACTGAATATAGAAATTGATGAGAAAATTGCAGACGGAATGTATGCCAACTTAGCAATTATTAATCATTCAGTATCCGAGTTTGTGGTTGATTTTGTAAATGTTATGCCGGGTACACCAAAGGCAAAAGTAAAGTCCCGCATAATTCTAACTCCACAACACGCCAAAAGATTTATGAAGGCTTTGGCTGAAAATGTAAAGAGGTTTGAAAATGCACATGGAAATATTAAAGATTATGAACAGCCACCTATTCCAATGAATTTTGGACCAACAGGTCAAGCGTAAAAATTTAATAGTTCGCCGAACATTGTTTGGCGATTTTTTGTTGTGAAAATGTCTTCTGAAAAACTTAGGAAATACCCTATATTGTTTGGCCTATTGGGTGCATTTTTAGGATTGATATTAAGGTATGCCTATGTGGGTGGAATTCCCTCCTTTTCTTTTAAAAATGTGTTGCATGCTCATTCGCATGTGATGTTGCTAGGTTTCGTATTCAATGCATTCATTATTTTGGTGTGGGACAAATTTACAAAGGGAATTGATAAAAAATCCTATAATTACTTTATAGCCTTGCAATTATGTATGGCCATGATGATGATTGCCTTTATTATTCAAGGATACGCTTTGTATTCTATTTTGTTTTCAACACTTCACTTATGGATTAGTTATATTTTATTGGTCAAATTATGGAAACGTTTGGACGGTAACGAGAGTGACAAACCCTTAATTAAAGCAGGTATAATATTCCATTTCTTATCGTCTATTGGCCCTTACATTCTTGGCCCTTTAATGGTTTTGGGATTGAAAGAATCTCCATGGTACCAACAAGCTATTTTTTTTTATTTGCATTTCCAATTTTTTGGAATATTTTTTATTTGGCTGATCGCCATACTGCTTAAAAACCAAAATATAAAACCTAATAAAAAAGAAATAATAGCATTAACTCTAGGGTTAATTTTAACCTATGCCCATTCTCTTGATTATAGTTTTGATCATTGGTCCATTCATTTAATTGGAGGTATTGGATCTCTATTAATATTACTGACTTTATTGAGTTTTAAAAAGGCCTTTCAAAAACCCATGAATAATTTTAAATATTTATATTTTATAATAATCTTCATTGCCTTGGCAAATTTCGCAGGAAGTATTCCTCAAATTGGTCAATTGGTTGTTGATAGTAGATTTGTTTTAATTGCTTGGTTGCATCTAATATTTCTAGGATTATTTGTGCCATTTATTTGGCTTAACTTAAACTTGAATATTCATAGATCAGTCTGGTTTATTTATGCGATTTCTTTTATTCTAACCGAATTAATTTTAGTTTTTCCAAATCTGGTTGCTCAATGGTTTTCTATATCTGTTTTATGGTTATTGTTTATATCCTATTTTGCGGTGACGTTATCCATATGTATTGTACATTTAAAATATCTTCTGATTTCAAAAAATTAATATGGGACTTCGGTATAACTCCAATCATTGAAAATAAAACTATATGGGTATTACGGAAAATCCAATAATTTAATAAACTATATAGCCAACTATTGAATAGTGTAAAATCCTTATTTTAGCCTGATGAACTTTCCTGATAAACTTCAAAAGAAACTGGAAGACCGAATTGAAAACAATTCTTATCGGGAACTTTTACAGTGCTCTGAAAGGATTGATTTTTCGTCAAATGACTATTTGGGATTTTCTAAAAATAAGAATATTTCAAAGCAAGTTCAAATCTCTTTGGATCAGTTTGAAAATTTAAACGGAAGCACAGGATCTAGGCTGATCACTGGTAATCATTCCATATATGAAGAACTGGAAGCTGAACTCGCCGAATTTTTCGGAACTTCTGATGCATTATTATTTAATTCCGGTTATGACGCAAACCTGGGATTGTTTGCTTCTGTTCCTCAACATGGGGATGTGATTTTATATGATGAATTTTGCCATGCCTC
>JAUXGV010000054.1 GCA_030621915.1 Flavobacteriaceae bacterium | reverse complement strand
AGAGCAACGAAGGTAAAAATAGCATGTAGGCATGAGAATGAATGGTACTTAGCAATCACCTTGGCCAGCGAAGAATTTTTTGCTTTTTTTTATCCAAAAAAAGAATAGAAATCAAGAATCAGTGATGTTCCATTAAAATAACAGTAGAACCGAATTATTAAGTAAGAGATGAAGATTAAAAGTTAATAGAGGTTTTTCAATAATTTCGATTTCTTAGTAAGTGGTTTTAACGAATCTTCCATCAATTTCACGTATTTTTTATAATTTTTCTTCCCTAATAAATCAAACAAATCTTTTTCAGAATCATTACTTAAAGCTTCTAATGCAGATTTTTTATCTTTTTCTGACTTATCGCTGTCAGTTATATCATAAATCTTATCAACAAATCCTTTATTGTAATCCATCAACTCAGTGGTCATTAAATTTGATAATTTTAAACTGTTTACACTGTTTAACGTTGTTAACAGCACCTCTTTTGAAACAGTTTCTTGAGAAAAAGCGTTGGTCCCTATTAGAATCAACAAAATTATAGATAGATTTTCAGTGATTTTTTTCATGATTTTTATTTAATATGATATAGATTCTCTAAAGGTAATAAAATAATACTTAACCGTAAAATTGACATTTTTATTCGCAATTTCTATCTGTTGAACTAATTTTTTTTTTGTACTTTTAATGAAGAATTTATAAAATGAATTGAATGATGAGTAAGTTAAAAGAAATTACAGAATTAATGAATTCAAAAACTGAAATTGCCTATGGATTGATTAGAATATTTTTGGGATTGGCCTTGTTGATTAGAGGGTGGATAATCATTTCGAATCCAGCTTCTATTTTAGAATTGGGGGTTGAGCGTGAAAGTTTTATATGGGTTTCCTTAATTGGGTTTGCTCATTTAATCGGAGGATTGTTTTTGTGCTTAGGTATTTTAACACGCCTTGGTGCCTTTATTCAAATTCCAATTTTATTTAGTGCAACTTTTTTTGTTTATGCCCAGACTAATTTGATGATGGGTGGACAATCATTGGAATTGGCAGCCTTAGTTTTATTTTTATTGGTTGTGTATTTCGTATTTGGTTCTGGAACGTTGTCTGTTAAAAATTATTTTCAACAAAGAGAAGTGTAAATTGGTTTAAAAATAAGTACTGAATCCAAATAACCAAGTAGCTGTTTTTGATGCAGGATTGCTTAAAATATCTTTTTGCCATTCATAACGATAATTTAATCGAAAAACTATTTGTGATGTTGGCCTGAAACTAACCGCTGGAGTTATTGCGAATAAATCATCACCTATTTTAGTGTTTGTTTCATTAAACCTTCCAATATTCCAATCAACATAATCTATTCGTGCTGCCACATTCAAAATGGCTTTCTCCCATTGAAACACCTTTGTTTTTAATATAGGTTGAACAATATCTAAAAAGGCACCTCTTTGTTTTTCGCCATATTGCTGTGTGTAATTTTCAGGAACATCCACGTTGATAAAACTAACTTCACCTACAATATAGGTTCCGGACCTATTGATTTTAGTATTCCAGTCAATCGCAAATACATCAACCCTTCTTTCTTCATCTATAATGATACCGTCTACTTTAAATTTATTATAAACACCTCCCATATAAGAAAATCCAATTTCTCCGAAATTCCTATTTTTTAGAGCGATTTTACCCGTAAACAAAGGTTTGCCATTATTACTTTCTTCAAAGCGATTATCATTTTCCTTGCTTGCAGGCAGAAATGTTTTGTTTTCTTCATTATTAATTATATGATCGTCAAATCCATTAGTCAAATAGGCTTCATATCCAAGTATCCAATCATCTTTATTGAATTTACCGAACATTCCAAATCCAACATTTGACCAGGTTGCAGGGAGCAAGTTTACAGCTTCGTCCGGACGCTCAACAAACTCCCATTTTGGTCCATCATGGTTTTGGTTAAAGGCACCTATTGGATTCATTACAATTCCTCCCCTAAAATTAAAAGCCGGGTGAAAATTTACATCAATAGCAGCAAATTCTATCGCAATTTCTTTTCCTCCATCTTCAAATTCTATCTCTGTTAAGAATTTTATATTTTTAGTGATAGATGCCGACATGAAAATTGTCAATCTTCTCGCTTGGAAGGATAGCCCTTCGGATACTCCATTTTCAATACTATGAATTGAATTGGCCTCAATATAACCCCCTAAGGAAACAGGAAATTTATCCATAGTGAGAGAAGGGCGATTATACGATGCATCCATATTTAAATACGTTTTTGTGGTATCAATTGGATTTCGAATAATTTTGGACTCTTTTTCCTGACCTACTACATTAAGATGTAGGGCAATCAATAAATAACCAAGTAAAATGTTTTTAAGATATTTTAATATAAATATTTTCATTGTCAGATTTTGTAATAAATGTTTGTAAATCTTCATCAGCAGGTCCCTCTAATAATTTACCTTGGGTCGTAAATTCACTACCGTGACAAGGACAAGAATAAATACCACCTCCTACATTGAGTTCACATCCACGATGGGTGCACTTTAAAAGTGATGCTACATATTGATCATCTTTTATTTTGTACAAACAAATTGGAAACCCAAATTTGTTGGATTGGATCATTACAAATTTTCGCTCAATCTTCTTATCCTTTTTAAGTTCCCAAAATTCTGATTTTGATAAGGTTAAGCCTGTTTTGCTTTGACTGGTTGTGGCATAATAAATTGAACCACATGATTGTAAAATTGTACCAATCATAGGGATTCCAACTGCGGCAAAACTACAGTTTTTAATAAATTTTCGACGTTCCATAAATTAAAGTGATTCTAAAAATTTCACAAGTTGATTTTGCATTGTTATAGAAAGATTCTCATAATTATTTTTTGATTGTTCAGCTTCACCTCCGTGAAATAAAATGGCTTCTTCAATGCTGGTAGCCCGTCCATCATGTAACAAGAAATACGCACCTCCTTGTGCATCTTTGGATAGCCCAAGACCCCAAAGTGCCGGTGTTTTCCACTCTGAAGTCAGCGCATTCCCTTCGGTATAGTTGTCATCCAATGCAGATCCCATATCATGAAGAAGTAAATCTGTAAATGGATGAAATTCTTTGTTGGAAAGAGCATCAATTGGTGAGTAACCTGACTTAAGTGTAGGAATATGACAAGCGGCACAATCTATATCATTAAAAATTTGTTTACCTGCCAATACATCATCATTGTTTTCATCTCTGGGGATTGGTGCTTTAAGAGTTTTTAAATATTGTACAACGTGGTTAATCGTTTCTTTATCAACTTCAGGGTCAATTTCCAAGCCACTTTGAGTATCTATGGGTTCAAAATCAGAAGTGATTCCCATATCTTGGTTATAGGCATTTACGGTTTGATGTAATAAATCGTAGGCAGCACCTTTTTTTCCGAAGCGAGCAATATATTTTCCATCTATTGTAATACTATGGGGTCGGAAAATGACATAAGAAGGTGGATCAATCCAATGAGGCCGCCCACTTATTCCATCACCATTGGAATCATCAGAATCAGACAAGGCGATTAGATCAGCATCACTCACTGCATCCAAAAAACCTAATCCCGTAACTGCAGGGGCTATAAGATCTGATGAAGTTGCACCACTTGGTAATAACTCAGGTAGGTAACCTGGAATTGCTTTGTTCTGAAGTTGAGGAGCGCCTTGGTTTAGAAATTTATTTCCGGTATGATCGGTTTGTCCGAATCTTGTAAATCTAACAAAAGGAAATCCTTTTCCATCTCCAGGATGACAACTTGAACACTGGTTGGCATTGAATAAGGGACCCAGACCTTTTTCAACAGTGAACACATCTCCAAAAGCTTGATCCCCTTTTATAAATTGTATGTTTTGCTCAGAGGTTAATCCTTCCATGGGGCCATCTAAAAGTTCATTTTCTTCTGGTGATGAAGGGGCTAAAGATTCACAAGACACAATTAATAATATAGAAAAACTGTAAATGACGATTTTTAAAGTTTTCATTTGTACATTTATATTTTTATCTTTGAATTGCAAAACTATAAAAGTTAGACAAGACTAACAAATATTATTATATGGATGTAACAAAAAATATTGAGGATTATTTAAAAGCCATATTTTATATTATAAATGAGAGTAAGAATGGTAAAGCAGGCACCAATCAATTGGCTGATTATTTAAACCTTTCTCCAGCGTCAGTGAGCAGTATGCTTAGAAAATTAAAAGAAAAAAAATTGGTGACATATGAAAAGTATGGTAAACTGGAACTCACTCAAAACGGACATGAAATTGCTGTTCAATTGGTGAGAAAACACCGTTTATGGGAAACTTTTTTGTGTGAGCAGCTTAATTTTAGTTGGGACGAGGTTCATGAAGTTGCTCATCAATTGGAACATATTCAATCGTCAAAACTAATTATTGAATTAGATAAATTTTTAGGTCATCCTAAATTTGATCCTCATGGTGATGTGATCCCCGACGAAAAAGGAAACTTTAAATTCAGGTCTAAAATAACCTTATCTGAATTAAAAAAAGGAGATTTGTGTAGGTTGATTTCTGTAAAAGATAGTTCCGCCGTATTTTTAAAATATGTCACTCAAATTGGCTTGGCTTTGAGTAGTGAAATTGAAATTAAGGAATTAAGAGAATTCGACAACTCAATGTTAATATCGTTTAATGAAAAAACTGAAAATATTTCAAACAAATTTGCTGAAAATATTTATATTGAAAAGGTGTGAATTAATTCAAAATAGACTCAATTTCTGATAATTCCTGATTGGTAAATGTTAGCTTGTCTAAAGCTTCAATATTATTTAACAATTGCTCCGCTCTGCTAACGCCAACCAGTACTGTGGTAATTTCTGGTTTTCTTAATAACCAAACAATAGCCATTTGAGCCAAACTTTGTCCCCTTGTCTTCGCAATGGCATTTAACTTTTTTACTTTATTCAATACTTCTGGAGTAATTTGCTCACTATTCAAATAACTGATGTCGGTATCGGCTCTTGATCCTTTTGGAATACCCTTCAAATATTTATCCGTTAAGATGCCTTGTTCTAGAGGTGAAAATGCAATGGATCCTATTCCTTCTTTTGCTAGAATATTTAACAAACCATTTTCAACCCAACGATCAAACATATTGTATCGAGGCTGATGAATTAAACAAGGTGTGCCTAATTTTTTCAAAATCTTTGAAGCTTTGGCTGTATCTTCGGCACTGTATTGTGAAATACCTACATATAAAGCCTTACCCTGACGAACCAAGTGATCCAATGCGCCCATGGTTTCTTCCAAGGGGGTATCCGGATCAGGACGGTGGTGGTAGAATATATCAACATAATCCAATCCCATTCTTTGTAAACTGTCATCACAGCTCGCAATCAGATATTTTCGGGAACCAAAATTTCCATAGGGTCCATTCCACATATCCCATCCTGCTTTTGTTGAAATAATCAATTCATTGCGATAGTTTTTAAAATCCTTTTTAAAAATTCTTCCAAAATTTTCTTCAGCAGATCCAAAGGGAGGCCCATAGTTGTTGGCCAGGTCAAAATGCGTAACCCCATTGTTAAAGGCAGTTCTTAATATAATTCGCGCCTTGTTAAAATCAGCAGAATCACCAAAATTATGCCATAAACCTAAAGAAATTAATGGCAAACGAATACCGCTTTCACCACATCTCCTAAACTGCATTTTGTCATACCGATTTGGAGATGCAATATAAGTTGGTAAAGGTAAATGGTCGCCGATATACATATTTTGAATTTTAGAAATGAGGAGTTCAAAGTTATACTTTTAAACCAAACTATCAAATAGAATATACTTCGAATTATTATAATAAAATATAAATGATAATCATAAAAAAGGCCAAATAAATTGAAATTAATATTTTCCAAAATGAATGTGCCTTTTTGAGTTCCATAAATTGAAAAGTAATGACTAAAAATTTAAATGCACTTAATACTAAAATAATGAGAGCGGCAAAATTTAATCGATCTAAATTAAGTGAGATTATTGATGTTAAAGTGGCTAAAATGATGAGTGTTACAAGGGTAATGATATCCTTTTTTTGCATAACCTATAAAATCAAATAAATAATTGGAAAAAGTAACAGCCAAATCAAATCACACATATGCCAAAATGCAGCCCCTGCTTCCATATCATCAAGTTTTGCAGTCGCATCTCTTTTTTTAAGTGAAAAATATAGAAAACATAATATAATAAGTCCAACGAGTACATGAATGACATGAAAGCCTGTTAATAACCAATAAAATGAAAAAAAAGTATTATAATCAAGACCTATGCCCATATTTAGTTTTTCGTAATATTCGATGGATTTTACAACTAAAAACAATAAACCTCCTAACATAGTAAGTCTTAAATAGAATAAGGTCTTGTTAAATTTTTGTTGTTTAAAAAAATGAACAGTAGTTGCCATAAAGAAACCACTAACCAATAAGAATAGTGTGTTAATTGCTCCATAACTTGGATTTAACAGTAAACGTGATTCATGAAATAATTCAGGGTTTTCTTTACTATAGGCTACTAAAGCTATCAATGCCAACCCAAAAGTGATTAGTTCCAGAGTAATCAATATCCACATGAGAATCCCACCGGGAGGATAGTAGATGTTTTTATAATTGATAATTTCGCTTTTCATTTAAGTTTATGTTCAACACTAACTTTGATGTTTTATTTTTTCATATAAAATCACCAAAGACTCTAATAACTCTACCGGAGTCGTTAGTATTTGATAATGATTTTGTCCAAACATTTGTGGTAAGTAATATTTAGCTTGTGCTTCTATTGCCAAAGCATAAGAATTTATTTGACGCTGATTTAGTTCTCGCAAGGCTTGTTTTACATCATTGATACCATATTTCCCTTCGTATCTGTCATAATCATTTGGCTTACCATCTGAAATTAAAATGACCCATTTATTTTTGGTAGTTCGTTTGTCAAGCATAGCACCTGAATGTCGCAATGCTGCACCAATTCTGGTATAACCATTTGGTTCTACAGCACCTACTTTAAATTTTGCTTTATTCCAAGGCTCGTCAAAATCCTTGATGGTTAAATAGGAAGAATGATTTCTGGTTTTGGAATAAAAACAGTCAATTGAAAAATCAATATTAAATTCATCTAAAATTTCACCGAACAATATTGAAACTTGTTTTTCAACATCGATTACTTTATTGCCACCGGCATAACCATCACTTGATAGGCTGATGTCCAGAAGTAACAAGATAGATAGGTCTTTTTCTTTTTTTCTTTTTGAAAGATATATTTTATCTGTAGGAGTGTGACCAGAATTTACATCTACAAATAAATCTGTGATGGCATCGATATCAAATTCTTCTCCCTGTGTTTGCCTGCGTTGTTGTTGATATTTGTTATTAACTGACGACAACATTTTTCGCAGTCCAACTAATGTTGATTTATTTTCTACGATCGTCTTTTTATAATAAGGAACATTAGTTTTTAGTAAGGATTTTGGGTAAACTTTACAAAAATTATCTTTGTATCGTCGTTTTGTATAATCCCATTCGTCATATTTAATGTGATATCCAGTATTGTCTATTTCTGCACTTTCAGAAACTGTAGTATTTTCAATAAAATCAGCCTGATATACAGAATGTGCCGTATCATCAACCCGAACAGTATATTTCATATTAATATCATCCAATGCATTTGAATGATCATCAAGATCATCATCTCCATCCAAATCTTTCCAGTTACCCCCAAATTCTTCAGCAGTTTCAACCTTTTCAAATTGATGTTGCAACACGGCATCATCCAATTGTTTTTGATCAACCTGAACCGAGATTATTTCTTCAACCGCATTAGCCTTTAGAATTGTTTTTTGCTGTTCGGCATTGGCTGTTTTTACTTTATCTGTGAAATTCCTTAATTTATCTTTTTCACCTTCCTCAGGATTGTTACGCATCCATTTTCCATAGATAAAAGTGTAATCAGCTAAATGTTCATTTTTTGCTTTACATTTATAATAGAAATTAAATTTTTCGTGATATTCTTTGGTAATTGGAAACTGTTCGAACAATACTTTTAAAATTTCAGGGGCAAATTCTTGAGCCTTAGACTGTGAAGTTACTAAGTCTTGTTCGGATTCCTTATCATGCCAATTGAAATCCAAATTTTTCTGAACTGATAAATATAAAACCCTAAACAAATAGAAAGATATGTTTTCATCAACTGTTGGAAATTCATCAAATTTATGCGGTAGAAAAAAGTTATTGTTTTTATAACCTCCTTCACGTTCTGCATCGTAAATTTCAATAGGTTTACCAGTGATGGCTCTGGAAAAAATGGTTAATCGGGGTTTGATATCAATCAAATTTACCCGATTGTCAAATCCCTCCTGCTTCCTTTTTTTTCGTCGCTTAAAATAATAAGCGAGTTTTGTGAAGATATATTCATCGGGTTCGAACATGGTTTCTTGGTGCTAGGATTTAGGTATTGGAACTAAAATAAACAAATTGACTAAAATACTAATTTCTAAAGATTAAAGTCAATTAAATCATCAAATCACATAAATCCTTTAAGGCATCAGTAATTTCTTTATCGTCTGATAAAGGTTCAACAATGGCAACCTGTACAGAAAGTCGTTTTGGTAAACCACTATGAATTAATTTGGATGCATCTACCAATAATCTAGTAGATACGGTTTCTGTTAATCCCAGTTCTGTTAAATTTCTAATTTTAGTTGCGATGTTCACCAGTTTTTTAGCGATACCCATCTCAATTTCCGTTTCATTGACAAGGATTTCGGCTTCAATCTTTTCTTCCGGGTAATCAAATGTAGTCGCAACAAATCTCTGTCTGGTTGAAGGTTTTAATTCTTTAAACCCTCTTTGATAACCGGGATTAAAGGAAGCGACTAAAGTAAAATCTTCATGCGCTTTGATAGTGATCCCTAATTTATCAATAAACAATTCCCTTCTGTGATCTGTAAGAGAGTGAATAGCAACAATTACATCAGGTCTCGCTTCGGCAATTTCATCTAAGTAAATAATTGCGCCCTCCTTGACAGCCGTGGTTAAAGGACCATCTACCCATACGGTTTCAGCTCCTTTGATAATAAATCTTCCGATCAAATCAGTTGAAGAAGTTTCTTCATGACATGAAATTGTGATTAATTTTTTATCCAATTTATAGGACATAAATTCAATAAAACGAGATTTTCCGGTACCCGTTGGTCCTTTTAATAAGAAAGGTAATTTGTTTTTATAGGAATGATTGAATACGTCAATTTCCTTGCCTGATGCTTTGTAATAGGGGGCTCCATTATTCATTTCTTCAATCTTTTAAAAATATATTATTTCTGTTTATCAAATTTTTTTGTGAAAAAGTTTGGTTTAAATGTGATCATGACCCAGGCCCAATTATTGGTTTCATTTTTACTTCCTCCTTTTAATAATTCCATAGATTCGGTTGCAAACATGTGAGAATATCCGAGATTTAAAGTAACAGATTTAATTAGTTTATAGGCTGCCGTAAAATCAAGTTCGGTACCTAAATAGGAATCTGCCTTGGTATTATTAGAATTTAAAATATCTCCTTCTGCCGAGAAGAAATGAGTGGATAATGTGGTAGTGAATTTATCTTTACTATAAGTTAATGGAACATAAATATCAATCAACCCTACATTGTCAATATGGTTACCCACATAGAAATAATCCATCAATCCATTAAACTTATGATTTGTTCCATAAAAAGGATTAAAGGCATTGTTTTCTGAATTTGAACTACCTTGATCATTTCCTGAAAGATATTCAATTCCTAATCCAACATTAAATTCTTCTATAATTTTAAACTTGGCATTCAATGTAAAATAATAGGCAGATAAATCAACTTTATCATTTTTGGATACCGTAGGGGTACTTCCTGATTGAAAATATCCAGCCGCATTTAAATTAATTCTATTCTTTGTATATGTTAGCCTGCCACCTAAAGTCTGGCTATATGCAGTTTTTTGATCAGTATCATCGATATTTTGAGTTTCATCATAGGGCAACCCATTGTTTAAGAATAATAAGCTCATTCCTAGGTCATTGTCAAATTTTGTATGGTACCAGGCGTATTGAAGGCTTTTGTACTGATTAACTTCATAATTTTCTTTAAAAAGAGATTCATCATTGGCATTCAATGCAAATCCAACATCTAATTTCCCATTTTCTCCTGTTTTAAATTTAAGAAGAAAGGCATCATGGCTTCTGGCTTGTTGAGCCCATCCCACTGACCCAAATATTCTTTGATCATCATAAGAAATTTCCTGTCTTCCTAGTTTCATAGAAAATTTAGAATTGAAATAATATTCAGCAAATGCTTCATGAAATGCAATTCCATTTTTATCTGATGTGGCAAGGGTACTTACATCTCCCCATACTCTTACATTTTGAAGGGCGAATTTTACTTTAAATTTATCTGTAAAATAATTCAAATTTAATCGGGTTCTTTGAGAAACAAAAACCGCGGCCTCGTCATCCGGAGAAGCCAATGTTTTAAAACCATGACGGGCCTCCAATCTGGGTCGGATTTCACCAGAAATACCTAATTCTTGCCCAATTACAGACGAAGTCAAAAGAATAAGAACAAAGGTTAAGTAGAAATAATGTTTCATAATTATTTATTTTGTATTGATAAATTAAATTTTAAAAATATCAAATTTACATCTTTTACCTTAGTTGTTTTTCCAGTTTTATAGTTTTAGGAAATAAAATATTATTTTCTAAATGGATATGATGGTGAAGATCTTGTTCAAATTCTTCCAATTTAGAATACAGCGCTTTAAAAGTATTACAGGCCTCTTCCGGAGGAGTATAATCATTACTTAATTCAGCAATACGTTTGAAAATATCACCTGCATTTTCATGTTCATCTTCCATCATTTCAATAGGGTTAACAACGGTTTCGAAATGGGGAGGATTTGGGTTGGTTTTCTTTTTTTCTGCTACAACAAGCTGTTTTATAAATGGAAACAAAATTAATTCTTCTTTCTTCATATGAACAGCAAGTTCCTTGGCCACGTCAATAACTAGTTTATTGATCTCTATTACCTCCTTATAATGATGTCCGTGTACATTGGCAACTTTAGCTGCGTATTGCAGCAATAGCGGTATTGCCTCTTCAACATATTTATGATGTACATTAACAATATGATCTGCTAAAAAACTAAGATCCCAATTGTCGTAATTTAAGGCATTGGGAATATTTGAATCAACAGCATTTAAATCTTTTTCCAAAGAAGAGTAATCTACATTGTTTTTGACACAAGCTTTTTCTATGGTAATTCCGCCTCCACAGCAAAAATCTATTCCATGCTTTTTAAAGATATGTGCTGCTTTTATATTTTCGGTTACTACTTCTGCTACTGTTATTTGTTCTGAGATATTCATAATTATTTTTTTAATGATTGTTTGAAGTTTCAATAATTTTTGAAACTGTTTCTTTATTATCTACTCCAAGTCCTTCTTGTTGGTGAACCAGTTCTCCTTTGTTATTAAAAACACTTATTATATTAGAATGGGAAAAATCCATGGGTGATATTTCCTTGTATTTTACGGCTAATACATTGGCAAATTCTCTTACTCCCGTCACAGAACCCTGTAAGAATGTCCATTGTTCTCCATCCATTTTATTTTCTACGGCAAATTCTTTTAGTTTTTTTGGTGTATCTGTTTCCGGATCGATACTTACCATAACAAATTGTACATTTTCTACATTTATTTTCGGAATTTGTTTTTCTATATTTCTCATATCTGCTACCAATCTTGGACAAGCCGCTTTACAAGTAGTATAGATCATGACCATGACCAAGGTTTTACCTTTTAATTCTTTGAGTTGAATGGCGTTGCCTTCCTCTGTATTCCAATTTGTCGTTAAATTAAAAATGGATGTTTCTGAAATTTCATTTTCGCCTGAAATCACTTTCGATGGTTGATGAATCGGTTTTAAATCCATTTTACAAATGCTACAACTTCCCGCCTCATTAGATGTCACTTCTCCCTCACATTGCATTGGGCACTGATAAATCAAAGCTTGTTTTTTGTTATTCACTTCATTTTTGCATGAATTGAACGCAAATAGTGCTATGAATGATATTGTTATAAGTTTAAATATTTTCATTTTTCGATTTTTTATCCTGTACACATCTGAACCCCAAATTTTTCATAGTGTATTTTGCCTTTACGCTTCCACGAATAGCATATCTCATAAAAGCTGCATAATTCATTAAATCGTTGGCTCCAATAGCTGCACTACCACAAAATAGGTTGCTATCATTGTCTACATCTTTTCTAGATTCACCTGAAACTAAAACCGAATTAAAATCAGATGTCCATTCCCAAACCAAACCATGCAGATCATAAACCTTCCAATAATTTTTAAATGTTGAACCGATCTCATTGTTAAAGGTTTTGGGTTTTTCATACCAGGATAATATGTACTCATTGTATGTATTTAAGGTTCTGGCATCGGGTATGTTTTCATCTGCCATGGCTGCATATTCCCATTCATCAACTGTTGGTAATCTTTTTCCCTGACATTCGCAATAGGCATTTGCCGCAAACCATGATACATTGGTAACAGCTGCCTTTAAAGATTGTGATTTGCCAATACGGGTATCTGAACTCCAATCCATCAAATAACTATCATCAGCAAATAATTGGATAATATTTGATTTTTTCCATTTGGGATTGTCAATTACAAATTTGATGTAATCTTGATTCGTTACAGGATATACATCCATTTTGAAATCTTCAATAGTTACTTGCATCGAATCTCGTCCGTAAAGCGGTAAATAGGTTCCGCCTTTAATTGAAACCATTTCAGATTGGCACTTTACATTCGTTCCCCCTAATAGAAAAATACAAAATACCAATCTTAAAACAGTATTCATAATTACTTTGTTTTAATGTCCGCTCTTAACTTCTTGAACCGTACTTGCTTTTACTTCAGTACCATTGTTACCCCAAGAGTTGTATACATATGTCAATACATCTGCTACCTCATCATCAGTAAGGGTCTGCTTGGTCATGATACTGTTATATTTTGCACCATTAACAGTGATCTCTCCTGTTTTACCATTCAATACAATATCAATGGCTCTTTTTACATCGGCATTTAAATAATCTGAATTTGCTAAAGGAGGAAAGGCATTCGCAATTCCTTCTCCATTGGCCTGATGGCAGGCAAAACAAGTTTTAGTATAAATGTTTTTACCTGATTCAATTTTTTGAGCCAAAGTTTTATTGGTAACTTTTGCCTCTTTTTTAGAGCCATCATCTGGCATTTCCTGTAGTGTACCACCTTCAGGATTGTAGATTCCTTCTTGTTTTACACCTGAATATAATTTTTTATTTTCTTCTCCTTTAACTTTTAACATTCCTAAAGCACCTTTATTAAATGCTCGGAAAATAGCATGATCCACCAAAATAAGAGTTCCGGGAACGTCGACTTTAAAATCTACTATAGCAGCTCCACCAGCAGGAATAGAGGTTGTTTGAACATTTTTGTTTATGTTTGAACCACCTTCTATATGTACATTGTCAAATATTTCACCAATAACATGAAAGGAAGATGTTAAGTTTGGTCCTCCATTACCAACATAAAGTCGAACAGTTTCACCCACATTTGCAGTGATGGCATTATCTCCGGTTAATGAACCAACTTTCCCGTTAAAAACAACATAATCAGCATCTTCATCAACAGCTTTCTTCATGTCAAATGCTTGTAGTCCGGGTTCACCGTTTTCACCTTTGGTATAAAAATCACCCTGCATGATATAGTACTCTTTATCTACTTTTGGAAGCCCTCCTTCAGGTTCAACCAATATCAGTCCATACATTCCATTGGCAATATGCATTCCTACCGGAGCAGTGGCACAGTGATAAACATACAAACCTGGATTTAAAGTTTTAAAGGAGAAAGTTTTTTCATGACCCGGTGCAACAAATGATGAGGTTGCTCCGCCTCCGGGGCCTGTTACCGCATGTAAATCAATATTATGAGGTAATTTATTATCCGGATGGTTGGATAGGGTAAATTCTACCTCATCACCAACTCTTGTTCTGATGAAACTTCCTGGAACAGAACCTCCAAATGTCCAATACATGTATTTTACACCATCTGTCATGGTACCTTCTTGTTCAAGAATTTCCATATTGACGATCAATTTTTTTGCAGGCCTATCTCCAACAGGCTCTGGAACAAATGGCGGTGCCGTAAGTTCAGCTTTCATAGTTCCTGAAATTTGAATTTTTGCAGGATCTACAATTTTCTTTGTTTCTTTTTTGCTACATCCTACAAGTAGTAGACCTGAGACTAATACTGTACTAATAACAATGCTAATTTTTTTCATTTCATTTTAATTTTAATAATTGATTTATTTGGCCTTCGCCTGAATTAGGATATAAAAAACCAGAGTCAATGCCGAAATGATGCGTTGAATATTTCAATTTTAACTCTGGAATTATAATTAATTTTGGTTTAAGTGATTACGATGATGTTATTTCTAAGGCTTCATCGGTTGGTTTCCCATGTTTGTAAAAGTCGATGATATATAATATGATACCAGTGGCAAATAATGAGGCGCAAATGATTAATACAACAAAATGAATACTGATTTCATTTTGAACCTGCATAAAATCCATTTTAAATTTACGCTCTAAATATACCTGAGCAACTCCTGCAACACCAAAGGCCACTGTCATACCAATCATTCCAATATTTGATGCCCAAAAGGCCATTCTTCCCCTCGCACTTTCATATAGTTTTCTGCCAGTCATATTAGGTAAACTATAACTAATGATGGCTAATACTATCATAGCATAGGCTCCCCAAAACGCTAAATGAGCGTGCATTGCAGTTACTAAAGTTCCGTGAGTATAAAGATTCGTTTGAGGTAATGTATGAGCAAAACCTAATAAACCAGCACCTACAAAAGAAACAATAGCAGCACCTAAAGTCCAGAATAGCGCTATTTTGTTAGGATGTTTTTTTTCTCCTTTTCTATACATATTTACAGCAAATAATGCCATTGCAAGGAAAGCTAAAGGCTCTAAAGCTGAGAATATTCCACCAACGATTAGCCAAATTTTATTTACACCTATATAGTAGTAGTGGTGACCCGTACCTAAAACACCAGATAAGAAAGTAAGTCCAACGATTACATATAACCATTTTTCAATAACTTCTCTATCGACACCGGTAAGTTTGATTAATAGGAATGAAAGGATACCTCCCATTATTAATTCCCAAACACCTTCTACCCATAAGTGAACTACCCACCATCTAAAAAATGAGTCCATTACTTGACTATCAAATGGGATCATTCCTGGAAGATAAAGTAGGGCAGCAAATAAAAGCCCCATAGTGAGCACTAATGCTGTAGTTGTTCTTCTTTTTCCTTTGTAAAGTGTAAGTAAGATAATTCCTAAGAATAGCAATACATTTACAACTACAAGGTAGTCTAATCCTCTAGGAATTTCTAGGAATTTTC
>JAUXGV010000123.1 GCA_030621915.1 Flavobacteriaceae bacterium | reverse complement strand
AATGCATAAATTTGATTTTACTTTTATCAATCCAGATTAAAGATGCAAAAATTGTTTACAAATTATTTAAAAGGTTAAAATGAAAAAATTAAAACTGTTTGGTTTCCTAATTACTTTTTTGATACTTCCGTTTTTTATTTTTTCACAAAAGGATTATCAAAAGGGTTATATTGTATCCAATGAGGGTGATACAATTGAGGGGTCTGTAAAAGATAGGAAACAAGGATCTTTTGGCAAGTTATACAAAAAAATATATTTCAAAAAGGTTCGTAAAAAGAAAAAGTACGGACCAAATCAAATTACAGCTTACAAGATGGGTGATAGTCGGTTTGAAAGTTTGTGGATTCAAAATAATAATTATCCCTTTCAAGGAATATATTCAGGGATGGCCAATTATGGAGATAAAAGTTTTTTAAAGCTTATTGAAAAGGGAGACTTAAGTTATTATCATTGGGAATTTGAAGATTCGGATTCTGGTTATATTGATTACATTGGGTTTTTTAAAAGAAAAGATAAAGATTCATTTGTCAGAGTTACTCAGGGAATTTTTGGTTTGAAGAAAAAAAGCTTGGCAAATTATTTTCAAGACTGTCCTGAGTTGGTTTCCAAAATTGAAAATGGAGAATTAAATGATCCTATTAAAATTGTAAAATTTTACAATTTATTGAAGGAGCACTATTAGAGGTTATTTTGGTTTAAATATTTTTTGTTTAAATTTAGAATCGGTTAACCTTCAGAAATAGGATGAATCGTCAACTAGAAATTATTAATTAACTAAACCTAAATTTAAAATGAAAAAATTAGTAGCAGAATTTATAGGTACTCTTTGGTTAGTACTAGGTGGATGTGGTAGTGCAGTACTTGCTGCAGCCTATCCCGAATTAGGAATTGGCTTTGCAGGAGTTGCATTGGCTTTTGGTTTAACAGTATTAACAATGGCTTATGCCATTGGTCATATTTCCGGATGTCATTTGAATCCGGCTGTATCAATCGGGCTTTGGATTGGTGGTCGTTTTGATAAAAAAGAACTGATACCGTATATCATAGCTCAGGTATTAGGAGGAATTGCAGGTGCAGGTATTTTGTATTTAATTGCAACCGGTAAACCGGGATTTGAATTGGGTGGATTTGCTGCCAATGGTTTTGGTGAACATTCTCCCGACGGTTATGGAATGATGGCTGCTCTTATTATAGAGGTTGTGATGACTTTTATGTTCTTGATCATTATTTTAGGTGCTACACATTCAAAAGCACCAAAAGGCTTTGCTGGTCTGGCAATTGGACTTGGTTTAACCCTTATTCATTTGATCAGTATCCCGGTAACTAATACTTCTGTAAATCCAGCAAGAAGTACAAGTCAGGCAATTTTTGTTGGTGGATGGGCAACAGAACAATTATGGTTGTTTTGGGTTGCTCCAATTGTAGGTGCTATTTTGGCGGGTGTTGTTTATAAATTTATTTCACCTGAAGAATAGTATAAAGTAGCCAACTTAAATTACATTAAAAAAGCTTATCTGAGTTAATTAAACTTGATAAGCTTTTTTAATTTTTTCAATCATCTGATTTATTGATTTTTTATAGTAAAAATAAGTTAAAGTTTTTTTTTAATAATTTTAATATCATTAACTTTGATTGTAATAAAAGAATCTAATCAAAGGTGTTAATTATGAGAGTAAATTCAAGATCTACACGTAAAACCTCATTGTATTTGACAATGATTTGGTTTTTAGCTATTGGCTATTTTCAAACAATAAATCAGTCATCAGGTCAAATAGTTGAAGAAAGAGATTATGTAGAATTTAAGGGGAAAGTTTTAGGTGCTGATACTAATAAAGGATTAAATTTTGCAAATATTGCCTTAAATGAATCAAATATTTCAGTTATTGCTAATTCTGAAGGGGATTTTTTACTGAAAGTCTCCAAAAGTGATTTAAACAAAAGCATCACAATTTCCTATTTGGGCTATCAAAATAAAGTTATAGCCTTATCAGATTTTGACACATTAAATAACACCTTTGTGCTTACCGAATCAGTGGTAAGTCTTCCTGAAATTAATGTGATTTCAAAAAACCCGAATTCAATAATAGCAAGTTTAATGAAGAATAGAGACAAAAATTCCTTCCAAAAGTCTGTAATCTTGCAAGGTTTTTATAGAGAATCGATTAAAAAGCGAAGAACCTACGCATCACTTTCTGAGGCTGTGGTAGAAGTATATAGAAAGCCCTATGTAGCAAATTCAAAAAGTTCAGTTAAGTTGCATAAATTGAGAAAGAGTACCAATTATAATAAAATTGATACTTTGGTTATAAAGTTACAAGGCGGTCCATATAATACTTTGAATATTGATATAACCCAAAATAATGAAATGTTTTTTAATGACGATATTTTTGAATACTACTCATTCACTTTTGACAAAGCTATTAGAATAGATAACAGAACCGCTTATGTAGTTAGCTTTAAACCAAATGGATATGTTTCTATTCCATTGTTTTATGGCAAATTGTATATTGATGCAGAAACTTATGGCTTGAGTAAAGCGCATTTTAGTTTGAATTTGGATGATCAAAAGAAAGCCAGCAGATATTTTGTTAAGAAAAAACCGGCTAAAGCGGAAGTACTGCCAATTAAAGCTGATTATAAAGTTGAGTATAGGATAAACAATGGTAAATGGATGTATAATTACAGCCGAATAGAATTATCTTTTAAAATTAATTGGACAAAAAAAATATTTAATTCTGTTTATAGCATTACCATTGAAAAAGCGATAACTGATTGGAGAGTAAATTCCGAAAATAAAAATTTGAAAGGCAAAGAACGATTAAGATCAGACGTGATATTAAATGATCAAGCCACAGGATTTGCAGATTCTGACTTTTGGGGCAAGTACAATGTTATTGAGCCCGACAAGTCTATTGAAAATGCGATTAAAAAAATTAATCGCCAAATAAACAGAAATTAATAATAGTATTTTTTAATAAAGTTTTAATAAAAATTGATCGTTTAATTTGTAATTTGCCAACTTTTTAACGCTAATTATATTTTATTGAAGGATTAATGCATTTGAAAAACTTTTTTTTATTTACCTCAATTATATTTATATCGTCTGGAGTTTTCTCGCAAATTGATAGTAATAAGTCTATCGAGACTGATATATTTAATTTTATTCCGGACGACACCAACAAGAACCAGCAATTAAGTTTAGGTTCCGCAAATACAACTCAAAAATTAGGTGAAACCATCACTCTGTTTGGTACGTTAGAGGAGATTGCGGAAAATTTTGCAAAACATTCAATAAAGCCAAGTGAAAAGAGTTTGGGGATGAGAATTAAACAGATGGACAAAGATATTCTGGTTAAAAAATATTGGTATGGAAAGGATGTAAGTGATCCGAGTTTAAAGACTAAAATTGAGCTAGGAAGAATTGAAACCAGTACAAAAAGGATAAGAATTGAATGTCGAGATCATAGCTATGTAGATGGTGATAGAGTGAGATTATACGTAAATGAAAAAATAATTCGTTCAAATATAGTTTTAAAAGGGGGCTATTATGTTATTGATATAGATTTAAAGGAAGGGTTTAATCGGGTTGATATTGAAGCCTTGAACCAAGGAACCTCTGGACCTAATACTGCTGAATTTAATGTTTTTGACGAAAACGGAAATCTTTTAGCTGCAAAGGAATGGAATATATTAACCGGTTATATTGCCACTCTAGTTGTTAATAAGTACTGATTTACTTCAGAATTGTCCGTTAAATTGCGGCCTTTTTTAGAAAAGATTTATTTATTGGCAATGCTTAAAAAATCATCAAAATTTTTATTCAAAGTATTTTTACTTTTCATTTTACTGTTAGGAATTTTTTTCACTACTGTTTATTATGATGTTTTTGGGCATTTATATTCAGAAGAGGAATTAAAGGAATTCAAAAATGAAACTGCTTCATTGGTTCTTTCAGACAACAAAACAATTATAGGGAAATATTTTGCGGAGAACAGGACCAATATCGAATTTCATGAATTACCAACTCACTTGGTTAATGCCTTGGTAGCCACAGAAGATGCTCGATATTTTGAACATCAAGGTGTTGATTCAAGAAGCTTGCTACGTGTTATATTCAAAACCATTTTATTGAATAATAAAAATTCCGGCGGTGGCAGCACGATTACACAACAATTGGCAAAAAATATGTATGGGCGTAAACATTATGGCCCATTAAGCATGCCGATAAATAAAACCAAGGAAATTATTCTGGCATATCGTTTGGAAAATATTTATAGTAAGGAAGATATACTGACACTATATTTAAATACAATTCCATTTGGTGAAAATGTCATGGGCATAGAATCAGCTTCCCGGAGGTTTTTTAATAAAAGCGCAACACAATTGAAGGTGGAAGAAGCTGCGGTATTAATAGGTATGTTAAAAGCCAATACGTATTACAACCCTAGGTTATATCCTGAGAATGCTATGATGAGAAGAAATGTGGTTTTGACTCAAATGAATAAATACAACTATTTATCAAAAACAGAAACTGATTCTATTCAGGCTTTAAATTTAAATTTAGATTATGCGAATTTAGAATCGGAAGGTATCGCAAATTACTTTTTGGTTCAAGTAAAACAAGAAGCTCAAGATATATTAGAATCGGTAAATAGAAAATTGGATACGGTTTATGACATTCACAAGGGTGGATTGATAATTGAAACTACCTTAAATATAAATTTGCAAAATTATGCCCTTTCGGCATTTGAAAGCCATTTGTCGATAATGCAAAAAAGGTTGCGAAATCAATATAGAAAATCCCGTTATAATTCCAGTCTGAATATGTTGGCTGATAAAGAATTGAAAAGGTTAAAACTAACAGGGGGCGCAAATGCAAAAAAACAACGTGAATTGTTTTCATGGGACGGATTTTATACTGATTCTATTTCATTGAGAGATAGCATCAAGCATTCTCTTACTTTATTACATGCGGGCCTAATAGCATTGGATCCAAATACCGGGGCAATAAAAACATGGGTTGGAGGAATTGACTATCGTACACAGCCCTATGACCAGATTTATGCACAACGACAAACTGCTTCCGCTTTTAAACCTATTTTATATGCCACCGCGTTGCAAATGGGCGCCTGGCCATGTCAATATTTGAATAATGAGAAATTGATCATTGAAGATTTTGAAAATTGGCAGCCTCAAAATTATAACCATACTGTTGGAGGAAAATATTCAATTGCGGCTTCCTTGTCAAAATCAATGAATATCCCAACTGTAAATTTATTTATGAATGTCCCTTTCTCAAAATTAGAAAATACCTGGAGAATTTTGGGTTTTAGTCAGGATTTGATAAGAAAGCCTTCCACAGCTTTGGGGACCTCTACAGCAAGTTTATATGAAATGGCCATAGCCTATGCAAGTTTTGCTAATGGAGGATTTATGATAAAACCTCAAATGATTACAACTATTAAAACTTCAAATGGAAAAGTTTTGTATAGAAATAGGTTTTTAAAATCAGATAATAAAGTGTTGGAAGGTATGACACCACCTTTTTTAAATGCCATGTTGCAAAAAGCGATATTGGAAGGAACCGGAAGCTCAATGAACAGTGTTTACGGAGTCCGTCTACCTTTGGCAGGAAAAACCGGAACTTCACAAGATTATGCAGATGCTTGGTTTATAGGCTATAACCCCAATTTGGTAATCGCCACTAGAGTAGGTGCATCTTTACCTAGTATCCATTTTAACAATGGGAAAAACGGTTCTGGAAGTAAATTGGCTTTGCCTTTGGTTGCCAAAACACTTCAAAAAGTTCAAAGAACAAAGAACATTAAAAAAAGATATTTTAAAGCTTTTGACCCCTTGCCGGTTGAATATGAAGATGCTTTGGCATGTCAGGATTTTATTGATGATTCAGATTTTGAAAAATTCTGGGATGGAATCTTTAAGGAAAAAAATGCTAACTTTGAAAAAACTTCCAGAAGGGCCGAGCGAAAAGTAAAAAAGAAAGAAAAAAAACCTTTCTTTAAAAGAATATTTGGGAAAAAGGATTGATTTTAGAATTTCCGCGTATGAAATTTTTGAAACTTATAATATTACTTCTTGTAATGAATAATTGTGGATCAGAAGATTCGATGAATTCTTTACTAAATTTTAATTCTGATTTTGAAATAAAGAAAGTAGTTAACCTTTCATCCGATTTGAACGAAACTTCAGGATTACTAAATTTCAATAGAACTATAATTACACATGTTGACGGTAGTTCACCATTTTTATTTGAAATTGATATCAAAACAGGAGCAATCATTAGAAGTGTTGAAGTTACTAATATAATGGCTAAAGATATTGAAGATATTAGCCAGGATGAAGATCATATTTATTTGGCGGATATTGGAAATAACTCAAATACAAGGACAGATTTAGTTATTTATAAGATTGATAAATTAGACTATTTGGAAAATGATCAGGTTTTAGCTGAACTGATAGAAATAAGTTATAAGGATCAAACGGATTTTACCCGGTCAAATAATTCAACAAACTTTGATGCTGAAGCTATTGTATCCATTGAGGATTATCTGTTTCTTTTTACAAAAAATTGGAAAAACTTAAAAACTTCGGTATATAAAATTCCCAAATCAAAGGGACAATACCAACTTGATCCGGTAGATAGTTATGATATTGGAGGATTAATTACCGGTGCCAGTTATAACAAAAATAACGATGTGATACTTCTTACAGGTTATCGTAATTTTACACCTTTTGTTGTAAAACTAAGTAATTTTTCTATAAATAATCCTCTGGATGGAAAAATTGAAAAGGAAAACATTTTTGTATCGGGTTCACCCCAAATTGAAGGAATTACAATAAACCCGAATGGAACCTACTATTTAAGTGCAGAACGTAATTCGGGTTTGCCAGCTAGTTTATATGAGTTAAAATTTAATTAAACAATGCGGCTATTATGGCTAAACCGCCAAACAGGAATAAAAATGAAACGATTACTAAAAAGCCAATGACTAATAATATTAAATTTCCTTTGGCCCAATTCTTTTTATGAATATTGGTATCTTCACTGAAAGCCCAAATTAATAGCATAATCAATCCGATGAGAGGGAGGCTTGAAATAAATATTGTTAAGGCCCATTCTTTAATGTCTAAGGTTCTGTTGTTTTCTAAAGTTTGTGTTTCCATAAGTTTATTTATATGAGGGGTTTAAATTTGTAAAAATTAAAGATAGGAAAATATATTTAATTGATAATTCTTTGTATATTTGCAGCCCTAAAATTAAATCATTTAAAATAGGAACAGATGAAAGGAGGTGCCATACTATGTTAATCATTCCAGTAAAAGACGGAGAAAATATAGATAGAGCGTTAAAACGTTTTAAAAGAAAATTTGATCGAACGAAGACAATGAAAAAGCTACGTGAAAGAAAGCAGTTTAATAAGCCATCTGTTTTAAAACGAAAGCAAATTCAAAAAGCACAATACGTTCAGGCAATTAGAACCAACGAAGAAAAAGGTTAGCCAAAAATATATTCAAAAGTTTTATCAAAATTCTTTGATTGAAACAAATAAAGATTCCTACGAAAGTTGGAATCTTTTTTGTTAAATAGCTATTTAAGTATTTTGATTTTTTGTAATTTTGAAAGGATGGACGATCAGAAATGTGGAATTGATTTGAGCCCAGATCGAAATATTGAAAAGAAGATTGATTTGAGTATACCCTTATTTATAGAATACATAAGTTTTGAGAAAAATTATTCACCTCATACAGTTACGGCTTATAAGAAGGATTTAGAAAGTTTCCAAACATTTTGCAAAAATGAGTTTGATGAAAATGAATTAATCCATATTCCTTATAATTTAATAAGAAATTGGATTGTTGAATTGGTTGAGGCCAAGATTTCAAATAGAACCATAAATAGAAAAATTAGTTCTCTCAAATCCTATTTTAATTATTTGCAAAAAACCAAACAAATAATCCAGAACCCTTTACAGAAGCATCAATCCTTAAAAGTGCCAAAAAACATAAACATTCCTTTTTCTGAAAAAGAAATAAATGAAGTAATTCTGTTTTTTGAAGATAAAATTGATTTTGATTCAATTAGAAATAAATTGATTATTGAAATGTTATATTCTACGGGTATGCGGAGAGCAGAATTGATAGGATTAAAAATGAGGTCAGTTGATTTGTCACAAAATATAGTTAAAGTCTTAGGAAAAAGAAATAAGGAAAGACAAATTCCGTTGTTAAAGTCAGTAATGGAGACTATGAGAAGCTATCAAATTGAAAGAAATAAGATCAATTCAGAGGGTGATTATTATTTTATTACAAAAAAAGGTAAAAAACTGTATTCGACTCTTGTTTATAGAATAATAAATGAGTATTTTAGTATGGTCTCAGTAAAAGCTAAAAAGAGTCCCCATGTAATTAGGCATTCCTTTGCCACCCATTTATTAAATGAAGGAGCTGATTTAAATTCAGTGAAGGAGTTATTGGGTCATTCTAGTTTAGCTTCAACTCAGGTTTATACACATAGTAACTTAAAGGAAATAAAAAGAATGTATAACAATGCCCATCCAAGGGGCAATAAAAATAATTGATTTATGAAAGTATCTGTGCAATCTGTAAATTTTAATATAAGTAATGATTTGATAATATTCGTTGAAAAGAGAGTTGGAAATCTAGAAAAATTTCATGATAATATTATCGGAGCGGAAGTGTTTTTAAAAGTGGTGAACACAAGTGATAAAGAAAATAAGATTTCAGAGTTAAAAATAAATCTACCAGGAAATGATATTGTTGTGAAAAAACAAAGTAAAAGTTTTGAAGAAGGAGTTAGTTTATCGGTGGATGCCATGAAAAGACAACTATTGAAACGAAAGGATAAGTTGAGGGTATAAAAAAACAAAAATATACATAAAAAGTTTTGTAGAAATAATAAAACTTTATACATTTGCAAACCGTTAGAAAAGCGGTTTGTTTTTTTATGCGAAATTCCGAAGAAAAGTAAACAAATTTTGATTATTTTTTTTGGTA
>JAUXGV010000135.1 GCA_030621915.1 Flavobacteriaceae bacterium | reverse complement strand
ATGCCTAAGCATCAGACGAATAAAAAAAATCGAAAAGATTGCAATAAAAAGCATTTTTAATTTTGATGTGTTTCCGAATAGCCACTATTTATTTAATATATTCATTCTTAATCAAGAATGAATATACTAGTACTTTAATTATGCTAAGGAAATATATTACACACTTCTCTGTTTATTGATATGTATAAACTTTTGGGCTCAGGATAAAAATTTAGATTCTGTTTTTGATGAATCATCTAAGACATTCTTACCAATTCCACTTATCATCAATAATCCAACCATAGGAACGGGATTTGGTGGTGTGGGCATGTTCTTTTTTAAGTTTGATAAAGGAGATGCCGAGTGACCAAAAATTCTATTGTTTTTTTTATTGATTACACTTTTTTAATGGACTTAACCATAAGACTATAGAAATCATCAAATTTAATTTATCTGTTAAAAAACGATTCCCTAGTTGCCGTTTTATGATCCCTTATTCGTTATAATAAACTTACATTTGTAGTCATATTTCTTTCATTTTACACATAGGATAAGGTATTAAAAATGAAAAAATTACAAAATTTATGCCTTTTATAATGAGAGGGATGCACTAGAACTATTAGGTTATATTTATACAGGAATTAAATAAAAATGAAAAATGAAAAAAATTAAATTAGTTATTTTAGTTGGAATTGTTGGTTTTTGTTTTCAAAACACAAATGCACAAAGTTTGTCAAAAAGTTTAGGAATACATGTTTTTCCGGCTAAGGATCAAGATCAAGCAACACAAGATGCAGATGAATCGGCATGTTATAAATGGGCTATTAATCAAACCGGATATGATCCTTTGAACCCAACAGTTGTTCAGGCTGAACAGGTTGATACATCTACAGATGGTACTGCGGTTAAAGGTGCGGCCAGAGGTGCAGCTGGTGGTGCAGCAGTAGGCGCAATTGCAGGAGATGCCGGAAAGGGTGCGGCGATTGGGGCTACAGTTGGAGGTATAAGAGGGGTTCGTGCAAAAAAGGGTGGAGATGCACAGCAGCAACAAGCTAATGATCAAGGAGCTGCCGCTGCTAGTGAAGATCTAGCAAATGATTATAAAAAGGCATTTTCAGTTTGCATGGAAGGTAAGGGGTATACTGCAAAATAGACATTTGGTTGTTTTAGCTAGCAACTAAGAAATTAATTTACATCTTTAAAGATAAATAATATAAAGGTTATAAGACATTTGATATTTATCAATGTTTAATTTTACAATTCATTTATTGAACATTAACAAGTAAATAATAATGTTGGTAAAGAAAAAATTATTCCGAATATTACTCCGTTTAATAATTGTCGTTTTGAGCTTATGTTCAAATTCTTTGGTATTTGCCCAAAGTGATAATTATTGGTCTTGGAACTTTAATTCACATTCAGAACTTTTAGCGGGATCCGTTGTAGGTGGTAGTGCAGGATCCACATCGATATTCTACAATCCTTCCTTGATTGATAATGACAGTATACCCACACTTTCGGTAAGTGCGAATGTTCTTTCATTGCAATTTCTTAGTGCTGACAATATTGCCGGTGACGGAATAGATGTAGATAAATTTTATTTCAAAGTTCAACCTCGTTTTGTGGCCTATGTTTTTCCAACAAAAAACGAAAGATTTGGTTTGGAAGCAGCCATTTTATCACCTGGTTCAGAAGAAGTTAATTTCACTATTCAACATAATGACGAAACGGATGTTATCCAGAGAATAGAGGGTTTGGAAACATATACAGGCTATTTGAAATATTCACGGAGATATGATGATACTTGGGCCGGATTTGGTTTTTCGTATGTATTATCTGATAATTTTTCTGTAGGAGTCAGTTCCTTTGTTTCCATAAAAACGATGAAGTATACTTACCAACAGGATGCTCAGGCATTTCAGGAAAAAGATTCGGTTCTTGTGGATGGCCAGAAGGAAGCTAAATATATAGTTGAGAGTATCTTTAAAGAGGAATTGAAATATTGGGATCTGAGTTTTGTGTTCAAATTAGGTGGGAGATACAAAACAAATAATGATCGCTTTAGTTTTGGTATAAACGTTACATTTCCTAATATTCCTATTTATGGAGAAGGAGATATTAGAAAATCCTACACTAGAAGTAATGTGTACGATAATCAGGATAATAATTTCACTTCTAATGAAAGTAATCTTGGGTATGATCAAAAAGTGAAATCACATGTTAAAACACCGTTTTCCCTAGCTATGGGTGCACAGTACAATACAAAGAGTAGAAAAAATTTCATCTCTGTAACCGCCGAATATTTTCACAGTATAGATCCTTATGCTATCGCTTCATTATCCAGCCCTGAAAGCTCCAATGATATGTTTAACAATGCCAATGAAAACCCATTTTTAGCTTATTATTCCGATGCGAAATCTGTAACTAATGTAGGAGTGGGGTTTAAACAATATATTTCTCCAGTACTATTTTTGTTGGGAGGAATTAGAACGGATTTTACGGTAGCATCTTCCAATAGTATAGGAACTATTATAGATCAAGATAATATCAATAGAATACACTTAGATAAATATCATTTTTCCTTTGGACCCGTAGTGAAAATTAAAAAATTCAGGGTCTTAACTGGTATTCAATATACCTATGGAAGAAACAATGATATGCAACAATTGGTATCCTTTACGGATCCAGTTGAATATATCCCATCTATTAATCAGTCGCTTTTAGGAAAGCGTAAAAACAATGTAGGCGCAAGTCTTAATGAGATTGCCTTATTTTTAGGCGTAACAGTTGAACTGTAAGTGTAAAAGTTATGATCTTATTTGCATTTTATGTTCTAAGATTAAATTTATTTAACCTCTGTAAAAAGTGAACTTTTAAAGGTGAAATATTTTTCCTGAATTATCAAAATAATAGTATTTTAATAACTTTTCTAAAAATATAAAAAATGAAAAACTGCAAAAAAACTATGAAATTCAAATATCCAATGAAGTTTGAAAGTCCAAATAGAATATTTTTTTTCGTCATTTTGTTTTTATTTATAAGTATTCCTTATGCTACAGGACAATATGTAAATACCAAAATTAAAACCAAACATGAGGTATACATTGATAGTTTAAAACAGGTGGAGTACGATTATGTATTTCCGATATTAGGACAGGAAACTTACAGAAAAGGCTTTGACATCCCCTACCCTGCAGGTCTTATGGCAAATTATATGTGGTTGAAACAGAATCTGATTTTCGACAATATGCAACTCGGGATACAAACAGATGACCTTGACATCCCACTTACAGATGTTGATTTTATAGAATATGGCGAAAACACAAATACATCTTATTCCTATAATGTTAGGCCAGATCTTTGGATACTCCCTTTTCTTAATGTGTATGGTATATTTGGAGGCGGCCAATCCAGAACAGAAGTCAACCTAACGGCTCCAATTCCTCTTTACTCTAATGTTGAGCAAGATATAAGAACAGCAGGAATAGGTATTATGGGTGCTGGTGGTATAGGCCCTATATGGTTTTCAGTGGATGCCAACTGGACATGGAGCAAACCGGAATTACTCGATAAACCCGTTCAGGTAAATGTGCTCGGGATAAGATTAGGGCACACTTTCACATTTAAAAACAAACCCGAACGAAACATTGCTATTTGGGGAGGAGCAATGAGTATGAAAATGAATTCAGACACCAAAGGCGAAATCAAATTAATAGATGCCCTCCCACCGGAAGCCTGGGAAAATAGAGATGAAATCGTAGACAATTACTATGACTGGTACAATAATGAAGCTACTCCTCCACAAAAGATTGTTGCCGATAAAATTTTAACACCAATTATTGAAAGAATAGATGCTGCAGATGGAAGTACAATAATTCGATATGGGATGGACAAACAGGTTCAACAACAATGGAATGGAACCATAGGCGGACAATTTCAATTTAATAAGAGATGGATGCTAAGATCAGAAGCGGGTCTTATAGGAAACAGAAAATCTTTTTTATTTTCTATCAATTACAGATTCTTATTGTAATAATATAAAGTCGGATTTATACATGCATGTGAGAGAATTAAAGAATGTAAAACACAAGTATTCAAACATATACAAATAAGTACAAAAACTACATTATTTTAAGTATGTTGAGTATTGGTTGAATAAAATAAAAACTAGAAAATATTAACTTACTGGTAATTAGATTATTAATATTTTTATTTCTACTCGGATTAAAACTTGAACTTAAAGTATCGTGATTACAACTTTAAGAATATGAAAAAATATAATTTTGGACTAGTAATGGACTTATTTTGAAGAAAAAAATAATCGCAATAAAAAGCAAGCTTTATACCCTGATTGAATTCAGGATTACCTTCGGTCATCCTGCAAAGCTCCTCCCGATAACCTCGGGATGAAAACCAAAAAAACCGCAAAATAAAAAAGCAAGCTTTATATTTTGCTTGCTTTTTTGGTTTATTCGTGACCTCGACAGGATTCAAACCTGTAACCTCTTGAGCCGTAATCAAGTGCGCTATTCAGTTGCGCCACGAGGCCTTTTTCGGGCTGCAAATATATTTCTTTTTTATAGAAATGAAAAACAATTGTGAAGATTTTAATATTGTAGAAGTTAACTATCAAAAAGCAAATGAAACGAATATTTCATTTCGTAAAATAGAACCTAGTGCCATTTTTTCAAACTTACAAAAATAGATGCCAATAGCCTGCTGTCATTTAAGAAACGATTACTGATCATTTAGATTTGATAGAATTCAACATTTTACCAAGCCTATGGAAACTAATTTATTTTGCACATCTAAACCCAGTATTAAATAATGAAGTATCAGAGGTGTTTTTACCTCGAAAGGTTGTTGTAAAACTATTTTCATAGGCTTGATCATACATAAACGAGCCTCCTCTAGTACTTTTAATATTCGGTTGCCCTGCCTTTGATTGTGCATCAAATGGATAGGGTTGAAACACATTTGAACACCATTGCCAAACATTGCCACCCATGTCATTCAAACCTGATTCGGTCTCACTAAAAACACCCACTGGTGAAGTTAATAAATAACCATCTTCGACTTTTGGCTTCGTTGGGTCATTCTCACCCTGCCAAACATTTGCTTTATACTTTCCATCAATAATCAATTCCTTACCCCAAGCATATTTATCGTTATTATTTTTACCGTTTTTGGCTGCGTATTCCCATTCAAATTCGGCTGGGAGCCGTTTTCCAACCCATTTTGCATATGCCATTGCATCATTCCAACTTACCTGGGTAACTGGATGATTATCAATTGCTTTACCTTTTGATTTGCCTAATGGATATTCCCAGTTCGCACCTGGTAATAACGTCCATGTCCCAGAATCAAATGAAAAAACACCAGAATCTCCAAATTTATCAGCCTCAGTTTTATGACTTGTCTCTACTATAAAAATCCTGAATTCAGCTACTGTAACCAGATTTTTATCCAAATAAAAAGATTCAATTTTCATTTCAAAAACTGGCCCTTCATTTAATTCACCTTGCTCAGATCCAATATTTATGATACCCCCTTCAAAATAAATCATATTACTTGTGTCAGCCTCTTTTGACTTCTTAATTTCTACAACTTCCATGGGCGCTTTTTTTTGAGCTTTTACTTTTTTATCTTTCTTACAAGAGACTAATAAAATTGACAGTAGAAAAATAATTATTCTTAATTTCATAAAAATGTGAAATCTATTTAAATTAGGAAGTAAATTTATAAAAGATAGTGAAATCTGAATCATATATGGAAGCTTATTTTCAAATAAGTAAATTCCAAAATACAATTTTCTGACAATCATCTTCAAACATTATTTATTGATATATGTTAACCTTTTCAATTATTATCATGAATACAAACAGGGGGAATCAAACTATCTAAATTAATTACTATGGTAACATCAACTAAAACACGCGCAGAAATTATCAATCATTTTCTTGATCATCATCAATTAACTCCGAGAGACTTAGCCAGGTACCTCGAATTAAATCATGACTTTGCTTGTTTAAAGGATGAACAATTTGATGATTCTGAAGCTTAGAAATTAATTTGTCAGATTAAAAAATATTCAAATTACTTTATCACTGGAAAGATTTACTCACGAAATATTCATTTCATTTTTGAAGGTGTTAAGAATTGGCATAGCCTTATCTTTATCTTCATCATAAATAAATAACTCTACCTGTGAAGGTGATCCTCCATAAAAGCCGGATCGCAATCCAGATTCAAAATTGTTTCTTACCATGGAAGGAATTTTATGCTCGTCTAAGTCTATTTGCAGGCGTTGAATTTGTATTAACGAGCCTACAAAAAATTTAATGTGTTTTGAATGATCGTCCATAATGTGTGTTTTTAATTAATGTACCTCTTAAAGATACGAAAATTAATTCAAACTATTCTTAGTAATATAGTAACGCCAGCCTATAATTGCCAATTGCCATTTTTTTGCTTTACTCATATCAATTTGCCTTTTACCTAGGCTTGGGAAAATTACTTTATTTATTCTGGCCAACATTTTAAAAGCTTGTTTTTTCATGCTGTAAAGTTATAAATAAAAATAGCTTGAGTAACAACCCAAGCTATTTATAAATCTATTAAAGTTTAACGAAACTGCTATTTTGTTTCAGGTTTTTTATCAACCACCAATCTATCGTCTCTATTGGCAATTTCCCAAGCGGTATAAAATACCAATTGTGCTCTTTTTTGAAGCATATCAAATTCAATTTTATCAACGGTGTCAGTATGCTTGTGATAATCTGCATGAACACCATTGAAATAAAATATAATGGGTATTCCATTTTTAGCGAAGTTCCAATGATCTGATCTATAATAAAATCTTTCTGGGTGATCTTCATCATTAAATGTATAATCCAAATACATATTTGTATATGTTTTATTCATTTCCTCACTAATATTATGCAACTCTGTTGACAATCTATCTGCACCAATCAAATACACATAATCGGTCGTTTCAATTTCTCTGTCACCAGTTCTACCAATCATATCAATATTCAAATTTACAACCGTATTTTCAAGTGGAAAAACAGGGTGGTTTGTATAATATCTTGAGCCTAATAATCCTTTTTCTTCCGCCGTTACATTCATAAATAGAATAGATCTTCGAGGTCCATTTCCGCCTGCTTTTGCTTCAGCAAATGCCTCAGCAATATCCATAACCGCAACAGTTCCAGAACCATCATCATCTGCACCATTGTGAATTTTGCCATCCTGGATTCCAATATGATCATAATGTGACGTAATTATAAGAAGCTCATCTTTTAAATCAGTCCCCTCCAAATAACCCAACACATTTTCAGATATAATATGATTTACTTCATAATCCAACTTATATGAAACTTTTCCAGGCTTGATTTTTTTATAAGCCTTTGTTTTTCCCCCATTGAAATTATCGATTGACTTTGTCAATTTTGAAAAAGATTGATTCATCATAGTACCAGCAAGGGTAGGACTCACATATATTAAACCCAGAGTTTCATCAGATTTAGGTGCCCCTTCATCTAAGGACATTTTTTCATTTGAAAAATAATGTGCATACTTCTTATTGAATTCACTAAATTCTTCATCTGAATTGGTTCTAACTATAAACATAAAGTCAGCGCCTTTCTTTTTTGCAAATTTATTAGCCGCTACCCTACCATCTCTTTCTGAATTAATAATAAGAACCGATTTGCCCTTAACGTCTAAATTTTCAAAATCTTTTTCAGAACCACTTCCCGCAAAAACTACTTCAGTAGAAATTTCATTGGTGTTTTTTTCAGCACCATAATACATGATCTCATCTTCCAAATTCTTTAATTTAGTGTCATTCACTATTAAATAAATATTACCTGGTTTGGATGTTTTTAATTTTACATTTTGGTAATAGCTCTTTGTTCCACCAACTGTTACAGGTGGTGTCAACCCTAGTTCCTGGTAATGAGCCATCAGGTAAGCAGCAGCCATTTTCTGACCTCTTTTCCCTGTTTCACGTCCTTCTAATGCATCAGATGCTAAAATGGTCAAATCTTCCTTTAAATCTTCTGTTGTAATTGTTGATGCAAATTGTTCAACAACAGTAACTGGTTTTGGCACAACTTCTTTAGATGCTTGAGAAAAGGCAACAGCACCTACCAATAAAATGGATAGCGTAAATATTTTTTTCATAATTAATTGATTGTATTTAATTTATATTTGAGATTGGCAAATATACTTTTTTAAAATGTTAAAAAATGTTAAAAAATAATCTGAGTATTGATTGAAAACTTGATTAGTTTTTTAACGTTTTCTACTATACTTTTAATAAGTATAATTTCACATTTTTAAAGAAGAAGTTTTTATGAGTAACTTTTTAACTCTTCTTCCCCTTTTCAACGAGGAATGAATTCCAAGGGAGAGCAAATTGGTTCATGTTTAAAACTAAATAATCTCGGCGGACAAGCCCAATTGGAGAAGTTTTGAGCAGCGTGATTTTAATTCTTTATATTCACCGGATTTTACCGAACACTTAC
>JAUXGV010000141.1 GCA_030621915.1 Flavobacteriaceae bacterium | reverse complement strand
CTTTCTGTAAAATTGAGATTGACTTAATTTTAGAGGCTTTAAAAAATCTTCAACTTTTAAATTAGAATCTATCCAAAAATCTTCTAATAAATTGATAAATTGGTTTAAAAACCTCTCATTTTTTGAATTGACAATATGTATAAATGGATCTTCAGATAATATTCTATTACTTTCCTTATTTATAAGAGAATAAACCCTATTTGAAATAATAATATCTTTGATAAAATAGCTACAAAACCTTTCGTTTAATTTGATAGTGTCTTCAAATATTTCCGTCTTATCAGTTACCGGAATTCCAGTATTTAGAGAAAACTTATAAGAATAAGTTGTTTTCATCTGTTTTAATCTACTATGGATATTAACAGCGGAATGGAAGGCAAATGTTGGAGATTTAAAAGAAGCTAAAATATAGGTTGCATTGTTCTCAACCAATCCACCTTCATATTTGATGATCAATTCTTTTATTATGTTTTTTTCATTTAATAGTTTTGCCAAATCCCTATCATGATTTTTGATAAACCCTAGCTTTCTTTTGGGAGATTTTAATTTTTTTTGACTTAGGTTTTTTTTAAAATATAGTTCAAATGGATCTCGAATAATTTTAATTAGCATTAAAGTTCGTACAGCCGAATCATCAGGATTGGTTTCTTGCAAAAGATGATCATCGTTGGGGTCCATGATTCTTCCCAAAAAGGTTTTTACCAGATCTGAATCTACTTCAATAATTTGTGCAGGAACACCGCCGTGAGCTTCTTCGTGATTTTTTATGACAGCTTCAATATTTGGAGCTTCTACCAAACAAAACGCAAGTTTTCTTGAAAAATCCCACCAATAGGTGATAAAATTACAATCAAACTCTGCTTGTCTTTTTATATCTTCACGGTGTGCTTCTCTAAGTTGTTCGTTGGTTACATCCATTGGTAAATCGTGTCGGTCTAGAAAAATAGGCATAATATTATTTTTAAATTAAACTTTCATTTCTTTTTAAAAACTAATTCGAATAAGAATCTGAAGGTGATTTTTTATTCATTTTTTGAAAACACTTTGTAAAATATGATAGGCTTGAAAAACCTGTTTCAAATGCGATTTCTGTGATACTCATTTTTTTTGTTAATATTAACCCCAATGCTTTGTTGAGCCGGTAATCTTTAATAAATTTATTGGCTGATTTTCCTGTTAATGAATTTAATTTTCTGTAAAGTTGGGACTTGCTGAGGCCTAAATGAATTAAGAAATCTTCCATTCTCAATTCAGGATTACTCCAAACTCCTTCCAAATGATCTAAAAATTGTGTCAAAAATATTTCTTCTGAAGACTTTACTATATGGATATATGGTATTTCAGTTAACAGTTCGTTATTTATATTTTTGTAGTTTGAATTCACCTTACTGGAAATGATAATATCTTTAAAAAAATAATCGCAAAATCTTTCATTTAGTTTAATTGTCTTTACAAAATCATCTTCTTTATTGTCAGAAGGAATTCCAGTATTCAAAGTGAATTTGTATTTCAAATTTGATTTTATCAATCGCTTATACATATTTATTGAGCAATGGACAGCCTTTGCTGAAGAACTAAATGAACTTAAAATATAGTCATCATTGTTTTTTATATAGAACCCGTTATATTTTTGGATTAATTCTTTGATGATCTTTTTTTGAAATAATTGCAATTTATGATCTCTATTTCGTTCCAAATCAAAAGGGTCTTCAATTGATTTGATTAATAAAAAAGTTTGTTCAGAAGAATTTCCTAAAGTCAATTCGTCAAATTTGGTATCGTGATAAGGATCAACAAGTTTTTCTAAAAAAGTATTCATTATATTTTCATCAATTTCTTTTATTACAGGAAGTGGTTTCACTTGTAATGAATTATAAAGATTATTTAATGAGCTAATATTTGCGGTTTCGACCAAGCTTAAAATTTGGGTGAAATCAGAATCCCACCAATAGGCGAAATAATTACAGTTAAATTCTTCCTGAAATTTTAAATCATTTCGATGTGACTCAAGTAATTGGTCAATGGTTGCATCGATTGGTATGACATGATCAATAAGAAAAACAGGCATATTGAATTATTTATTTGGTTAATGTTCTGTAAGTTAATTATTTATTCTCAATTATTGAATTTGAGAATGTTAAAATTCCAAGTCGAATGAAGGATTTCAAAACAATTTTAATAACAATTTTTCAAATAGAAGGCGGGTGCTGAATTTGTTAATTATTAATTTTTTGAGTGTTCTTAAATATTTTACTAAATTTCAATCAACTTTCAATTACCTAGATTCGGTATTGATTTATTAGTTTTGGGTAATTATTTTCTAAATATATGAGGCCTTTCCTTAAATGAAAATTTCAAATGTCGTCTATAAATTTTATATTGAATAATAAATTATTTCTTCAAATTTAAAACATAAAATTTGAGATTTATTGTAATTTTAATTCAAATAATGGTAATTTTTGACCATAATAAATAATTGATATAAAAAAACCGAAGCGTTTGGCTTCGGTTTTGATAAGCTTGGTGTAACTGGATTTTGAATTCATAGGGATAATTGGACTCCAACTTAATTAGGAACAAAAATGGGATTTTTCAACTAAAACAATTCTCCCTGACTGCCTTCTTGGGTTTTCCCCAAATGTTTATAAGCCAATTCAGTTACTTCTCTTCCTCTGGGAGTACGCATAATAAATCCCTCCTGAATTAAAAAAGGTTCGTAAACTTCTTCAATGGTTTCTGTATTTTCGCCAACTGCAGTTGCTATGGTGCTAATACCAACGGGTCCACCTTTAAATTTATCGATAATGGTATTTAATATTTTATTATCCATTTCATCCAAACCATGCGCGTCAACATTCAAAGCATTTAATGCAAATTTTGCAATTTTGATGTCAATATTTCCATCTCCTTTTATTTGTGCAAAATCTCGAACTCTTCGCAATAATGCATTTGCGATTCGAGGTGTTCCTCTACTTCTTCCTGCAATTTCAATGGCAGATTCCATAGAGATTTGTACATCTAAAATGCTAGAACTTCGCTGAACGATTTGCGTAAGTAATTCGGTATTATAATATTGTAATCTGCTGCTTATTCCAAACCTTGCTCTCATTGGGGCCGTTAACAATCCTGATCTGGTAGTCGCCCCAATAAGTGTGAAGGGTTCTAAATTTATTTGAACAGTTCGGGCATTAGGACCCGATTCGATCATAATGTCAATTTTGTAATCCTCCATGGCTGAATAAAGATATTCTTCAATTACCGGACTTAGCCTGTGGATTTCATCAATAAACAACACATCTCGTTCTCCCAAATTAGTGAGTAATCCCGCAAGATCACCAGGTTTGTCTAGAACCGGACCTGAAGTTACTTTAATATTGGTGTTCAATTCATTGGCAAGAATATGAGCCAAAGTAGTTTTTCCTAATCCTGGAGGGCCGTGAAAAAGCGTGTGGTCTAGAGCCTCATCTCTTAAATTAGCTGCTTCAACAAAAATTTTAAGGTTTTCAAGAACCTGTTCCTGACCGGTAAAATCATCAAAAGATAAGGGACGTAGCTTTTTTTCTACATCAAATTCTTCACTGTTAAAATCCTTATTTGTTGCATCTAAGTGTTGATTCATAAAATCAAAGGTATAGAAATGAATTATTTAAAAGGATGAATAATTGTTAATTTTCATCTTCAATCTCAGTAGCAAATATGATTGCACTGGGGTATTCTTTTTTAATTTCAACCAAAGACCTATCTGCTCGTAATCGGGTCTTATAGTTACCTACTTGAACATTCCAATCAGGTCGGCCAAAATTCACTTTACTCTTGATTTTAGGAAATAGGGCATTAAACTCATCTTTTATTTCATAAGCTTCTTTTTCATTTCCATAATACAATTGAATCTTAAATCCATTCAGTTCATTTAAATTCTTGTTGTATTTCTTTTTTAATGCCAGTAACTGATCAATTTTTGAACTACTTTCGATACTAACATTTCCTGCTACTTGTTGAGTAAATCCTTGAAAAGATATAAATGAAAATATCATGAACGTTAAAAGAATTGTTTTTTTAGTTTGAAAAAGCATTTAATTATTTTTTTACAAAGCTAGAATAATGTTTTTAAGTATCGAGTAAAAAATGTTATTTAGAATCATTATAAATTAAGCTTTATTCAAGGAATTACCTTTGACAAAATCATTTAAAATGTATTTTTGCAATCATATTTTTTATAGAGATTAGCAATTAAATAAAAAGTACTAAATTTGAGCGATTTACACTTGAAATTGTGTTGACTGCGAAATATTTAGATTGCAAAATTAAACATAAAATAACACAAATGAATATTGTGACACGACACTTTCCATTAAAAAGATTATTATCTGGTCTAATTTTACTTTTTTTATTTTCTTTCAACTTATCGGCCCAGGAGGGTGACGCTGTAAATGGTAAAAAATTATTTAATGCCAACTGTGCAGCTTGTCATAAATTGGACAAAAAGTTAATTGGACCACCATTAAAAGGAATTAATGATAAAAGATCAAATGAATGGTTGCAAGCCTGGATTAAGGATAATAATGCCTTAAGAGCGGGTGGTGATCAGGATGCTATTGATATTTTTAACGACTATAATGGTATGCCGATGATGGCTTATCCGCAATTATCTGATCAGGATATAAATGATATACTTGTTTACACAGATGATAAACCCATTGAGGTAGGATCGTCTGATGTAGCTGTTGTTCAGGAAGTGGATCCATTGGTGGGTGTTGGTAAAAAATTGTTTAACACGAATTGTGCTGCCTGTCACAAATTAGATAAGAAATTAATTGGTCCTGCATTGGGGAAAATTACCGATAAAAGAAGTGATGAATGGCTAAAAGCTTGGATCTTAGATAATAATGCTTTAAGAGCAAGTGGTGATCAGGATGCTATTGATATTTATAAAGAATATAATGGTATGCCAATGACGGCATTTCCTCAATTATCAGATGATGATATAACGGCAATTCTTGCCTATACTAAAGCAGGAGATGTTAAAAAAGTTGCAACGGCAGGTGCAGATGATGGTTTGGCAAAACCGAAAACATCAAGTGATTGGATGTCATATGTAGTAATGGTTGCCATTTTAATTTTGGTGCTTTGGATATATTTAAAAAGTAATAATGGTTTCTTGAAAATCGTTTCTACTATTTTCCTAATACTTACAGGTACTTATGTCTTGTTTAATACTTTAATGAATATTGGAATTGATCAGGATTATCAACCCATTCAGCCTATAGCATTTTCTCATAAAATACATGCCGGAGACAATGAAATTAATTGTGAGTATTGCCACTCTTCTGCAAAGCACAGTAAAACTTCAGGAATTCCTTCAGTAAATGTTTGTATGAACTGTCATAAAAGTATTTCTGAATATACGGGCCCAACAACTGGTGAAAACGATAAAGCATTTTATGATGCTGAAATTCAAAAAATATATGATGCCATTGGTTGGGATGCAGAAAATTTAAAATATATAGAAAACTATGAGCAGAAACCAATTAAATGGGTGAAGGTTCATAACCTTCCGGATTTTGTGTACTATAACCACTCTCAACACGTAACTGTAGCAGGAATTGCTTGTCAAAAATGCCATGGTCCTGTTGAAACAATGGATGAATTATATCAATATTCTCCGTTAACTATGAATTGGTGTTTGGACTGTCACAAAGAAACCAATATTGATTTAAAAGGCAATGAATATTATGCTAAGATTCATGATGAATTGGCTAAAAAATATGATGTAGAAAAGGTAACTATTGCACAATTAGGAGGTAAGGAATGTGGTAAATGCCACTACTAGTAATTAAAATAAAAATATACTCGATTTTTTCGAGATAATCAATAGAGATAAATATGGCATCAAACAAGAAATACTGGAAAAGTGTTGAAGAACTAAACGAAAATAGTTCTATTGTTGAAAAGCTAAAGCGAACGGAATTTGTTGAGGATATTCCAACTGATCAATTTTTAGGTGATAAAGAGAACTTGGATTCAAGTAGTACTTCTAGAAGGGATTTTCTAAAATATGTAGGATTTTCTACAGCAGTGGCATCTTTAGCAGCTTGTGAAGGACCGGTAATTAATTCTATTCCTTATGTTGTAAAACCAGATGATTTTGTTCCTGGCGTAGCCGACTATTATGCAACCACTATGTCTGATGGGTTTGATTTTGCAAATATTCTTGTTAAGGTAAGAGAAGGGCGTCCAATTAAAATTGAGCCGAATAAGGAGTCTACCAATGGTTCTACCAATGCAAGAGTTCAGGCATCAGTTTTAAGTTTATATGATAATAATCGTTTAAGAGGGCCGATAGTTAGTGGCGAAGCCTCTGATTGGAAAAGTTTGGACGATGCTGTTCTTTCAAAATTAAATGATTTAAAAGCTGCCGGAGAAAAAATAGTTTTCTTAACGGGAACTTCAGTAAGCCCATCTTCTAAAAATTTGATTGCCAACTTTAAAGAACAATTCGGTAATGTTGATCATGTTGTATATGACGCAATTTCGGAAAATGCTGCATTGAATGCCTTTGAAAAAATGTATGGCAGCAGGGTTTTACCGGATTATGATTTTAGTAAGGCAGATGTAATTGTTTCAGTTGCGGCTGATTTCATTGCAGATTGGCAAGGTGGTGGTTTTGAAGCCAGCTATGCTAAAGGAAGGATACCTAAAAAAGGTAAAATGTCTCGTCATATTCAGTTTGAATCTAATATGACGCTTACTGGTGGTAATGCTGATAAACGAATTATTGTTAAACCATCTGATCAGGCTCTTGTTTTAACTAAATTGTATCAAGCCATTGTATTGGGTATTGCTACAAAGGAAGCAAGTCCTATTAATAATGCGGTTCAAAAAGCTGCTGCTCAAATCAAAAAATCAGGTAAAAAAGCTGTTGTTATTACAGGCATTCAAGATGAAAATGCACAATTATTAGCGTTGGCTATAAATCATGCTATACAAAGTGATGTAATTGATGTTATTCATACGAGAAATATCCGTCAGGGCGATGATGCAAAAGTGGCTCAGTTGATTCATGATATGAAATCCGGATCTATTGGAGCATTGATTATGAACGAAACAAATCCTGCTTATACCTTATCAAATGCAGGAGAATTTTCTGAAGCCTTAAAAAAAGTAAAATTATCTGTTGCCTTTTCAATGTGTTCTAATGAAACTGCTGAAGTTGCTCAATATGTAGTTGCAACGCCGCATTATTTAGAAGCTTGGGGAGATGCAGAAATTAAAAAAGGCCAGTATAGTTTGGTACAACCAACTATTCATAATTTGTTTGATACACGTCAGTTTGAAGATACGTTATTAAAATGGACAGGAAGTAGTGAAACTTATCATGATTATTTAAAGGAATTATGGGTGGAATCAATACTAGGAGGCAAATCATGGAATAAAACATTACATGATGGTGCTTTTAATATTGCATTGGAAAGTGAGGAGGTAACAGTCAATGAAATTGATCTCAATGCTGTTGGTACGGCATTGTCAAAGATAAAAGGGAGTGAATTAGAATTCACTTCTTATATCAAAACTGGTTTAGGTGATGGGCAACAAGCCAACAATCCATGGTTACAAGAATTGCCGGACCCTATTACAAGAACATCTTGGGATAATTACTTATTAATTTCGCGTTTAGATGCTGAAAAATACGGATTAAAAAACTGGACGGTTGACAATGGTGCTTTAGATGGTAATATGGTAAATATAACAGCTAATGGTACAACAATCAATGATGTACCGGTGTATATTCAACCGGGACAAGCTCCAGGTTCTGTTGCTATGGCTGTCGGTTATGGAAGAACTGCTGGCGTTCAAGAAGAGATGAGTATAGGTAATAATGCGTATTCATTATTAAATGGGAACACTTATTTTCAAAATGTAACTATTGAAAAAACTTCAGGAGAACATAAATTTGCATGTGTTCAATTGCAACATACCATTATGGGAAGAGAAGGTGAAATTACCAAGGAAACTTCTTTGGCTGATTTTGTTTCAAAACCTAAAAAAGAATGGAATGCTGCTCCTGTATTTTCTTTAGATCATCAAGAGGTGACTCAAGAAAAGGTTGACCTTTGGGAAAAATTTGATGATACCATAGGGACGAGATTTAACTTATCCATTGATTTGGCTTCATGTACCGGATGTTCGGCTTGTGTTATAGCTTGTCATGCCGAAAATAATGTACCGGTTGTTGGTAAACACGAAATAAGAGTAAG